>NZ_VXKO01000001.1:0-204137 GCF_008711475.1 Francisella sp. SYW-2
TATTTAGTTTTACAAATTTATTATCATTACCTAATGATTCTTCTAAACCTAAAAAGAAAAAATCCATAACTACTAAAAATATAAATATCTACGATATCTATATTTTACAAAAGTTCATAAGTTTAATGAAAGATTAAATCAACAGTCTTTAGTATTGTAACCACGTTAGGAGCTATTATAGGCGCTACAAGCTTAGCAACATTATCAACAAAGATTTTCTGAAAAGTTGGTCTGATTTTTTGTTCTATCATAACCTTTTACCAAATACTTTCATTAACAGTCTAACTAAGCGTCTAACTTTGTTACTATATAGCTTCGGTGTGAAATAACTTCCAGCAATTCTTTTGTTTATTTCACTCAAAGTTGGATATGCCACAATATGAGAAGCTATATCTTTTATCTTTAGCTTGTTTTTAATTGCTAAAGTCCATTGTACAATTAGCTCACTAGCGCTTTCACCAACGATAGTAACACCTAATATATAACCTTTTCGGCTAACAGCCACTTTGACTAAGCCATTAGTTGTTAGACTTGCGACTGCTCTATCATTATTCTGATATGACAATTTCAGAATTTTTGCACCCTGATCTTGAGCCTGTGAGATATCTTGACCAACATGTGCGATTTCAGGACTAGTATATATAGACCATGGCAAGCTACTATAATCAACTTTTGCTGGTAACTTGAATAAGATATTTTGGATCACTATACCAGCATGATAACCTGCCACATGAGTGAACTGATACCCTCCGGTAATATCACCTATAGCATAGATATTTTTATAGTTTGTTCTCAAGCGCTTATTAACATTTATACCTCTAGAAGTATATCTAACACCCACATTATCTAGATTTAACTTAGCTAAATTTGGCTGTCTCCCTGCTGCAACTAATAGATGCGACCCCTCGTAGTACTTATCGCCACAACAAACATTTATCTGTTGATTTTGCTGTTCAATTTCTGTGATATTTACATTTGTAATTATGTTGATACCTAGACGATCAAACTCTTTAATCACAACTTTGCGACATTCACTATCAAGCATACCTAAGATAGTATCTGAAGCTTCAAAAATTGTAACTTGGCTACCAAGCAAAGCATAAGCTTGTGCTAACTCTACACCTATGGGTCCACCACCGATAATCATTAAATGTTGTGGTTTTTCTCTAAGCTCAAAAATTGTTTCATTGGTTAGATAGTCAATCGTATCCAAACCTTTAATATTAGGAATACTTGCTCTTAAACCAGTAGCTATAACAATATATTTAGCCTTGATAATATTATCACCAGCTTTGACTGTATAGCGATCAACTATCTCCGCATATTCTTGGATAACTTTGACACCTAATTTCTCAAAACGCTCGACTGAGTCATGTGGCTCTATTTTTGCTATAGTAGCTTTGATATGTGCTTGTACCTTGGCATAATCAATACCTATACTATCTACATTTATACCAAAGTCTTTAGCCTTATTTAATTTTGTAATAACTCTTGAAGCTTCTATAATTGCCTTAGATGGCACACAACCATAATTAAGACAATCACCTCCCATCTTACTACCTTCACAAAGAACTACGCTTGCACCCATTTGTACCGCACCAGCTGCTACAGAAAGTCCACCAGAACCACCACCTATAATACAAATATCTGTTTTAATCATAGCTACTTTCTCTTTTTAATAATTACTGGGACAATTGACAGTATTGCCAAGGCTATTAATGGCAAAATAAATTGAGGCTCTAATATGATACCTAAGTTAATATCTGCTCCTTGCTGAATCACATAAGCAAAGCTTGTACCAACCCATACATAAACAACACTACCAGGAATTATCCCCAGTAGTGTTGCCCAGAAAAAGTCTCTGAATTTAACACCAAACATCCCAGCAGCGATATTTATAATAAAGAATGGAAATATAGGTATCAATCTAAGTATTAATAAATAATTAAAGACATCTTTTTCAAAACCTCGTCGCATTTTTTCGATACTGCCTTTGGCCTTGTTTTTTAGCGAATCTCCCAACGCTGTTCTAACAGCAATGAAAACTACACTTGCTCCTAATGTTGCAGCCAATACAACAATAATTGAACCTAATACCAAACCAAATAGTAAACCACCTAACAAAGTCATAATAGTAGCCCCTGGTATAGATAATGCTACAACAACTATGTATGCAACCGAAAACACTAACATACAAGCTAAAAAATGCTGATTAGCAAAGTCCAATATTGTTTGATAGTTATTTTTGAGTGCTTCAAGAGATAAATACTGCTGTCCCCCAAAACTAAAGAAAGAGATTATGCCAATGATTAGTATTGCTATTGGAAAAAATTTATAAAATTTACTATTTGCCATTACTTCGCTATTATCTAATGTATCTAAATTACATAATATACTTATGCTCAAAGAAACTCATCAAATTTATTTAGCTGTAATTAACAAAGGAAATTATAAAACAGTATTTTATACCGAAGAAATTAAAACCCCTATTGGTAATCTGATTGCTATTGCTGATGATAATTACCTATATGCTTGCTTTTTTATTAATGATTCAAATATCTGCGCTATAGAAAAATTATTAAAAATTTATAATGCGAAAATATCATTCAAAACAAATGACATAACCAACCAAACTAGAAATCAACTTGATAAATACTTTAACAAAGAATTAAAAACATTTTCTATCCCCTTACGACTAACTGGTACTGACTTTCAAAAACAAGTTTGGCATGAGCTGATAAAGATCCCTTATGGAGAAACTATCAGCTATCGTAAAGAAGCTACAAATATTGGTAAACCAACTGCTTTTAGAGCCGTAGCTAATGCTAACGGTAAGAATGTATTGCCCATAATTATCCCTTGTCATCGAGTAATCAACTCCAACGGTAAACTTGGTGGCTATACTGGTGGATTATATAAAAAAGAGTTTTTGTTAAATCTAGAAGGTAATTAGCGCTTGGAAGCAACTCTTACATATAAGATTTTATTATAAAATTCTTTTTCTATGTAACCAAATCCATATCAATGGAATTGCTATAATTATAATATCCGCTACAACCAAAATCATTGTATATTGGAAGACATTCTTAACATGTGAGAAGCTTGGTGGAAATAACCCAAGTATAAAGCCTAACATACACATAAATATTGCAACTAATGACATAGTTACGAGTAGCCAATTAGAGTTTCTTCTACCTACATGAAATACTCGATGAGTATGTGGTTGTGTAAATCTAAGTCTAATCGCCGCGGCAAAAACCATTATCCACATAACTACAGTGAACTGTGATGTAATAGCAATCAATAACGCAAATGCTGCATATACTGAAGGCATTACTAAGAATACCGAAGATAAAACCAAAACTATCAAAATCTGAATAACTAGCATATTTACTGGCATGCCAAATCTATTTTTACCTGCCATAATTCTTGGGAAAAGCTCCTGTTCTGCTGCTGTCTGCATACCACGAGCAGGTCCTAACACCCATGTACTAAGAGCAGCTAACATACCCAAACTTATCATTATCACAACTACCGGCTTAACATTACCTAAACCTATTATGTTTAATACTTGTGAGATACCCTGTATCAAACCATTTAAAACATTAACATCTTGTACAGGAATAATAATAGTTAAACCAATAGTTGTTAAAATAGTTAATGATACTATTATCAAAGTAGCTATAAGTATTGATTTGGGAATATTTTTCTGAGGATTTTCGATATTTGTCATATGGAAAGCTACTGACTGAATACCTGAGTATGAAGATAAAGTCTTAACTAAAAGAGCATAAGTACCTACAGAAAACACTGGTAAAAGATCACTAAAACCATGATATTCCAAATTACTTTGCCCAGTAACTAAGAAATATACTGCACCAGAAACTAATAGTACTCCTGGTATTATCATACCAAAGACTGCACCAATTATATTCAATAGTACTACTTTGCGCATTGGTAAAAAGTTAAATAAACTTATAGCGATAAATACAGCAACCATTATTAACCAAAAAGTAATACTTGTTTGAGTATTCTCAGCAAAACCTCTAAAGCCAATATATGAAAATGTCGCGATTAATGCTGTCACCGAACTTGGGAAGCCTACTACATTATTAAACCACTCCAACCACATCGCAAGTACACCGGCTTTTTCACCAAGACCTGCCTTAACCCAGCTAAATACACCGCCATTATTTTGCGTTATCATACTACTAAGCTCAGCACAGATAAGTGATGTTGGTAATAGAAATGTAACTGCAGCAATTAGATAAAAGAAAATACTTTGTAAACCAATTGTTGCCATATAAGCTATCGAACTTAAACTAATTATCGCTGAGATATTTAGCATTGTTAGCGATAGTGTCGAAATTTTTTTGTTAGATATATGCATAATTTAAATAAACCTTATATAAAATACTCTTGAACAGTTGGTCTTAGATTATATTCACTAGCTAAAACCTTACCATAAGCTCCTGCTGAATATATAACTAATAAGTCACCACGCTTTATTTTAGGAAGCTGATAATATTTTGCAAATACATCACTAGATTCACAGATAGGCCCAACTATATGATAATGTTGCTTTTCATTCACACTTTCATCAACCAAAGCCTCAATCTTGTGTTGTGCCTGATACAATGCTGGTCTAATAAGCTCTGTCATACCTGCATCTATAATCGCAAAATGAGTATCTTGAGTCACTTTATTAAATAATACCTGTGATACAAGCACGCCTGACTGCCCCACTAATGATCTACCAAGCTCAAAATGTAGCTTAACATCATCACAATACTCAAAAAACTCTCTAAATCTAGCAAAATAGTTATCAAAGTCTACTATAGGATTATGTTGTGGATTTTGATAATTAATCCCCAAACCACCACCAAAATTAATATGTTCAATATCAATATCATTTTGCTTGAGAAGTTTTATATGCTCATTTGTCGTTATAGCTAGTGATTGAAAAACCTGATAATTCAATATCTGTGAACCGACATGATAATGCAATCCTATAATATTTATGTTGTCAAAGTTTTGAAAATCATTTTTTAACCACTTAAGAACATCAATAAAAGCAATACCAAACTTATCATCAAACTGCCCCGTACTTATATAATGATGAGTCTGTGCATCTATATTTGGATTTACACGTAAGCAAATATTTACCTGTTTATTCTTCAAGGATGCTATTTCATTAATAACTTCTATTTCTTCTAAAGACTCACTATTGAAAGCAAAAATATTATTATCAATAGCTAACTCAATCTCCCAGTCAGCTTTGCCAACCCCTGCAAAAACAATATGCTGAGGATCTACATTCTGCTCAAGTGCCCTTTTAATCTCGCCTCCACTTACACAATCAATTCCCATACCATATTTCTTAGCAATACTTACTATCTTTGGATGATGATTTGCCTTAATTGCATAATGAATCTCAGCGTTTTTGAAATTTTTATCTAATGCTTTTTTTGCACTAGCAAATGTATCTTCTAAAAGT
This sequence comes from Francisella sp. SYW-2, assembly GCF_008711475.1. Classification (NCBI taxonomy): domain Bacteria; kingdom Pseudomonadati; phylum Pseudomonadota; class Gammaproteobacteria; order Thiotrichales; family Francisellaceae; genus Francisella; species Francisella sp. SYW-2. Next base: position 5,498 of record NZ_VXKO01000001.1, read on the forward strand.
CTACTATCATATATATAACATGGTGTTGTGAGTTTATGCTCTTTTATATAATTAGCTAGTCTAGCTTTATCAAAAACTATATAGTTACTCATTTAATTATCCTTTTTAATATAAAATCGGCAACTGCCAATCATCCTGTACTTGTTTATAAATATCTTGAGTTAATTGCACCAATATAGGATTTTTATTCATATCCAAATAAGATTGAATATCTCTAATATCATCCTCTGCCATAGCAGTACATCCTTCTGTACCTGTCGTCGGAGACTTCCAGATATGCATAAAAATACAAGAGCCTTTTTTGGCTATCGCTGGATTAGTATTGTACAAAATCTCTACACCATATTTATAGATAGCAATCTCTGACATATTTTCAGCTGATAGCCAATCTTTATCATCAATAAGATTACTATTAACTATTTGGTTATAGTATTTTGAATTACTATCATCTACACATTCGATTCCAGTTTTTAGCTGTACATATTCAACTGCTGAGATATTAGCAAATCCAAAAGTTTTACCAATATCGAAAATACCTGCTGGTGACTTACTATCACCTTCTTTTTTTAAGTCAGCATCTGCTCTTTGATATATGCTATCTGCCCAAGCTAAGCCATTCTTACCAACTACTACAGCAGTTGCTAATTTCTTAGCCAACCAATTATTTTGATTGTCTTTTTCAAAAAACCAAAGCTTCCCCGATACACTCTGCCAATTTGATGTGGTTACTACAATTAATTGCTTAGCCTTTGATATTTTTTGTATACTTAGATTTTGACTAACCATTTTGTCCTCCTAAACTTCAATCAATAAAATAAATTTAAAGGATAAGAGGTTTTCGCTTAGTGTATGTTTTATGGTTTTTGGGTATTAATGAATAATTTATTTTGATATAAAAGTTTGAAATATACATACACTATTCTCCTAATGTTAGAGGTTCCAAATACGACTCATAAAGTTATAACCAAATGACATACTCATGTTCTATTCCTTTTGGTTTAATTTAACGAAAAATATCATTTATCTCATTAGACTAAACAATAATCAATAAGTTGTAAAATATTTTGTATATTAAATTAGATTATTTGGTTTTTATTAATAAAATATTATTATAAAATCATGTTAATTAAACCAAGTTCGTTGTAAACTGATTTGGTAAAATGCAAACTTGTATATGTAGGATATTCTCTTATATTTTATTCATCATGAAAGATCATGGCTGAGTTTACTTGGTATATGAGAAATATTCTAAATAAATTTTCAAATCACAAAGGAGATGCATAAATGAATGCTCAGAAATATATTGATAGCGTAATTGCTGATGTTGAAAAAAGAGACGGACATGAAAAGGAATTCATCCAAGCCGTTAAAGAAGTATTTTCTACTCTTAAACCAGCTCTAGAACAAAACCCTAAGTATATCGAAGAAAATATCTTAGGACGTATTGTTGAACCTGAAAGAGGCATCTCTTTTAGAGTACCATGGGTTGATAGAAATGGTGACGTACAAGTTAACAGAGGTTTCAGATACCAGTTTAACGGAGCTATCGGTCCTTTCAAAGGTGGTATTAGATTCCATCCTAGCGTATATTCTGGAATTATCAAATTCTTAGGTTTTGAGCAGGTTTTCAAAAATAGCTTAACTACACTTCCAATGGGTGGTGGTAAAGGTGGTGCTGACTTTGACCCTAAAGGCAAAACAGAGCAAGAAATCATGAACTTCTGTCAAAGTTTTATGATGGAATTACAGCGTCATATTGGCCCAGACAGAGACGTTCCTGCTGGAGATATTGGTGTTGGTGGTAGAGAAATTGGCTATATGTATGGCCAATACAGAAGAGTAAGAAATTCTTTTGAAAATGGTGTATTAACTGGTAAGTCGTTAGAGTCTGGTGGAAGCTTGATTCGTCCAGAAGCTACTGGTTACGGTGCTGTTTTCTTCTTAGATGAAATGCTCAAGCATGATGGTGAAACTATGGAAGGTAAAACTATTGTGACATCTGGCTATGGTAACGTTGCTTGGGGTGTATGTAAAAAAGTTGCACAACTTGGTGGTAAAGTTGTTACTATTTCTGGCTCAAAAGGATTCGTACATGATCCTGAAGGTATCACAACAGATGAGAAGATTGAATTCTTACTTAAAATTCGCGAAGGTAAAGCTTCTATGCAAGACTATGCTAAAGAATTCAATGCTAGCTGGCATCCAGGTGAGAAGCCTTGGGGAATCAAAGCAGATATCGCTATCCCTGCAGCTACTCAAAATGAAATTGATGTTGAAGAAGCTCAAAAGCTTATTGATGCTGGTGTTAAATATGTTGTTGAAGCATCTAACATGCCTACAACTAACGAAGCAATCGAATTCTTAATGAAAAAAGGCGTATGCCTAGCTCCAGGTAAAGCTGCCAATGCTGGTGGTGTTGCGGTTTCTGGTTTAGAAATGAGTCAAAACTCTGCTAGATTAGCATGGACAGCAGAAGAAGTTGAAGCTAAGTTACAACAAATTATGGCTAACATATTCCACGCTTGTAAGTTTGCTAGTAGCAAATACAACCTAGGATACAACTTGGTTGCTGGTGCAAACTTGGCCGGCTTTGAGAAAGTTGCAGAAGCTATGATTCAACAAGGTAGATATTAGTATCTAAAATTTATATTACATATATACTGCTAGTGACTATTCAATCACTAGCAAAATCTGCTAAAATCACTTTCTCTTAAAGTTCTTTCTTAAAACAAATTGATTAAACAAAATAATTTTACGTCCAATAATTATAAGCATAGGGTAAGAATGCTTATATTACTGTCATTCCCCATATTGATGGGCATGAGTATAGATTTATTTGCACCATCTTTACCAGGTATAAGTATTTCATTAAATACTACAGCATCTATTTCAAAGATGGTGATCTCAATATATCTGATAGGATATGCTATAGGTAATCTGCTAATAGGTATCATTACTGATGGTATAGGTCGCAAAGTTCTACTTAGATCATCATGCGTACTATTTGTCATAGTTAGCTTACTACCTACTCTAATACCAAACGAATATGTATTGCTAGGTTCAAGATTTTGTCAAGGGTTCCTTATGGGGTCAATGGGAGTTGTTACTCGAGGAGTTTTTTCAGATATTCTGCCACCTGAGAAGCTGCTAAAACTTGGGCCTACAATGGGATTTTTATGGGGATTAGGACCTATTGCAGGACCTATAATCGGTGGCTTCTTACAAGATGCTTTTGGTTGGAAATCTGGATTTTACTTCTTTAGTATAGTAGTAGCATTGCTGACAATATTAGTTTTTATCTATATCCCAGAAACGCTTAGCAAAAAATCAAAACTAAGCATAACTAAAATCAAACAAGATATAATAGAGGTTGTAACTAATAGAGAATTCATGACTCTCTGTGTAGCTATGGGGATAGCTTATTCACTTATCATTAGTTTCAATACTTTGGGACCTTTTTTAATTCAAGATGTAATGGGATATTCAGCCGCTTACTTTGGTAAATTAGCTATATTTTTAGGCTGTGCTTTCCTACCAGCACCGATACTTGGGCGTAGATTATTAGATCACTATTCTGTTGGTAAAATATTTTTTGTAGTTATACATCTATTTATAGTATTGACTAGTATTTTCTTTATAATTAGCTTAATAAGCAATAATATATCTTTGATCATTATTGCTACTATGGCTGTTTATTTCACATGTGGATCAATTTTTCCATTATCGATGGGTAAAGGTATATCAATGTTTCGCCATATCCCTGGAACTGCAGCAGCAATTATGTATTTTGTGAATATCTCAATGACTAGTCTAACATCATTTTTACAAAGCTACGTTCATGCTCACAGTATTACAAATATTATAAGCATTTACTTGGTTTTAATGTTTATAATTGTTGGGTTATACTGGTATAAACTAAAGGATCTTTAAAGTCTTATGTCTATAAAAAGCTATGATGTAATAATAATTGGTGCAGGCGCTGCTGGACTTATGTGTGCTATAGAAGCTGCTAAAAGAGGGCGTAGTGTACTAGTATTAGACCATGCCAATAAAGTAGGCAAAAAGATTCTAATGTCTGGTGGTGGAAGGTGTAATTTCACAAATTACAATATCGCAGCCGATAGATACTTAGCAGATAATCAGCACTTCATGAAATCCGCACTATCAAGATATACCCAATGGGATTTCATCAGTTTGGTTAGTGAATACAATATTTCTTATCATGAGAAGACTCTAGGCCAGCTTTTTTGTGATAACAAAGCTAAAGATATCGTTAATATGCTTCTAGATGAATGCCAAAAATATCAAGCTAAGATACAACTACATACAACTATTGATAGCGCCATAAAAAAAGAAGACTTATTTTATCTAAAATCTAATTCTGGCGAATATGCATGTCAGTCACTGGTGATCGCTACTGGTGGCTTATCTATACCCACTATGGGTACAACTGGATTTGGTTATAAAATCGCTAAAAAATTTGGATTAAAAGTTAATCCTCAAAGAGCTGGTCTTGTGCCTTTTATTTTAAACTCCGAAGATCAACAAAAATTTGGACAATTACGTGGTGTATCAACTTACTGTAGAGTCTCAAACAATCGAGCAAGTTTTGATGAGAATATCCTTTTTACACATAAAGGATTAAGTGGTCCAGCGATTTTACAAATATCATCTTATTGGCACTCAGGGGAGAGTGTTGAAATTAATCTTTCTCCAAATATAAATATTAGTGATTTTTTAACTTCAAAAAAAGAACAAACTTCAAAAGTCACTTTAAAAAATACCCTATCGGAGCTACTACCAAAAAATCTTATTAATACATTTTTTGAGAACTTTCTACTTGAAAAAAGAATTTGTGATTTGTCTGCTGAACAAATAAATAAGATTCATCAACAGCTCCATGAGTGGGTAATATACCCTCAGACAACAGAGGGCTACCGAACTGCAGAAGTTACCTTGGGTGGTATTAGTTGTGATGAAATATCATCAAAAACTCTTGAAACAAATAAAGTCAAAGGTTTATACTTTATTGGCGAAGTTATTGATGTAACTGGATGGCTAGGTGGATATAATTTTCAATGGGCTTGGGCTTCTGGTTGGGCCTCGGGACAAGTTGTATAAATCTAATCGCTAAGCTATAATTAAATAAATATTTTTCGGGTCAAATATTTTAATATGAAAATACCTAATGAGAAAGAATTTGCTATAAAAAAAGCTATTCTAAAAGCTATTGAACAGGGCTATAGCGTTGCCCAATTAGCAGATGGTTTTGGAGTTTCTAGAAGTTTAATATACAAATATCGTAGGGCACTCAGAGATCAGGGTTTCATCAAAAAAAATGAAAATGATGTTTATGTTATAACTGAGAATAAATTCTCTATGAAACCCGAAGCCCCAAAAACTGCTAGCCTTGATTTAAAATATACTGATTTAAATGACCCAAATATTTATTCTGAAGAAATACAACTAACTGAAACTGAAGAAGAGACTTCTCCTAATGAAGACTGTCTGCAAAGTAACGATTCAGAAAATATAGAATCTATTCAAAACTCAGTAGATCAAATGCATAAGCTTAACGAACTGAAGAGAGCCAATAAATCGCGAACTAAAAAAGGTTTTCTAAACAAAGTCTTTGGCAAAATAAAAAAGATAATTTAAGGAAATAACATGACAAAAATTATTGAAGACGTTGCAGAATTTGCACATAAAAACCATATATCAGAAGAAACTGTAAAAGAGTTAATTGCTCACTTTACTAATGATGTTGAGAAAATCCAAAAATTTATTTTAGAGAAAACAGAATGTATTTTTGATGCTAATATTAGAAATCTAGAAATAAAAGAAGCCCTTAAAAATCTTAAATAATTTTTGTCTTCAAAGTCATCTCTATGCTGCTATTGTTTGTGCAGTACTCTTCAAATTATTCAATGAATTCTTCGCATTAACAATATTAGGGCTATAAATATCTTTAGAATCTTGCAATGCTTTTCTTACTACACTTACATCTTGCCCTAAAGACTGAGACTCTTGTAAATTGGCGTACAATAATGCAATGATACCAGCAACATGAGGAGTAGCCATAGATGTACCCTGCATATAACCATATTCATAGTTATTTAGAGTAGAGTATATTTGAGCTGTTTTGCCATAATTATAACTATCTCCACCTGGAGCTCTAACAACTAGACTGTTTACTACCCACTTTAGTATCCCATCAGGGGCATAGTATGTCGAGTAAGGTGCTAACAATCCTTCCGGCCCTGTAGATTCAACAACTATAGCATTAATATCTCTACAGCCTGATGGTATGTCATTAAATAAATTTTCACCATCATTACCTGCGGCAATAACTACTGTTACACCTCTTTCATGTGCAGCTTGAATGGCCTCTTTCCATGCTGGGCATAATGTGCCCATATAGTTCTCCCTCCACTCATCTCGACTGACTATAGGCTGTCCAGTATATGGATGAATCCTAGACATCCCAAGGCTAAGATTAATAACTTTAACTGGAGCTCTGTTGTCCTCTAAATATTGGCCACTACTATTTTTTGCATATACCTGCGCTCCTGCTGCCCATTTGACAGATTCTAAAATAGCATAAGTATCACCGCTACCATCATCTCCTAAAGCTCTAATAGGCAAAATCTTAATACTATCTATTGGCCCTGCAACACCTTTGACTTTAGGACCATTTGCAGCCACTGTCCCTGCTACATGTGTACCATGAAAACTACCATTATCATAGATATTGCTAGATACTCTAAGCTCTCTATTCTTCATAAAAAAATAGTAATGACTATGATCTCTATCTATTTTTTTTGATATATCTTCAGGAGCAGCATAAGCTAATCCCGAATCAATTACAGCGACATCAACTCTCTTTGGGTTATCTAAAACCAAGTCCCATGCACCATAAGCATCAATCCCACCTATGACCTCTTTCGGACTCTGCATATCCCACTGTTGTCCCCAGCTTATGATGTTATTTTGAAAGTTAGTCGTATTGGTTGTTTGTGTATTGTTTAAATCATAAGCATACATTTTTGAATTTTTTGGGATAGCATATTCAACATTTGGATTACTATCCATAAAATTTTTGGCAGCGGCATAAGCATTATTGTTTGATACCTTTTGGGCTACACTACTTGACTGAGTTTTTAAACTAGTAGTAGTTGGCCGTAAAGCCTGGCCATCACTTACTTTTACAACTTTTGTTCTCGAATCTATGTCTTCAAGGACTTGATAGTTTTGAACTGTACTCATAGTAGCTACAGAATTAGCACTAACAGTCCCTATTTTATTTTGATTATCTTTATACTTAACGATTAACTCAATATCGTTTGCATACGCTGAGGCATACAAAGAAGCTCCTATTAAAAATATTTTTTTAAACATATAGTTTGTCCTTAAGTTGTATATTTCACAAATTGTAAGCCATCATTTATTTTAATGGTTTACAATATCATTATATAAAAGCAAATCTTTTTAAATATTTTTACAGCAGCTTAGAATTTAATTTTCCCTTATTTTGACTATTCGATAGACTTAAAATAAACTAACTTAGTAGGATACTTTAGATTTTATAAATATGGATAACAAAAAAAATATTCTAATAACAGGTTGCTCTCATGGTGGCATTGGCTACGCTACAGCCATCTATCTTCGAGATAAAGGATATCAAGTTTTTGCTTCTGCTAGAAAGCAAGAAGATGTAGATAAGCTCAAAGCTGAAGGCTTTGATACTTACTTGATAGATGTCACTAATTATAAACAAGTTGATCAGGCTTTAGAGTCTATTTTAGCTAAAACTGGTGGCAAATTAGATGCTGTATTTAATAATGCTGGATTTGGACAAGTTGGCGCATTAGAAGATATCGATACACAATTTATCAAAAAGCAGTTTGAAACCAATGTATTTGCAGTACACAATCTAACTAACAAAGCTATAAAAATCATGCGGAAACAAGGTCATGGGAAAATAATACAGCATAGCTCAATATTAGGACTTATTGGTATGAGGTATCGTGGATCATACGTGGCTAGTAAGTACGCTCTAGAAGGTATGACTGATACTATGCGCCTTGAGCTTAGGGATACCAATATTTTTATTAGTCTATTAAATACTGGCCCTGTAACAAGTAAATTTAGAGAGAATGCACTAAAGACTATCGATAATGTTGAAGTAGAAAATTCACCTCACAATAAAGAATACTATAGAATAATGCTTGGTAATCACAAACCTATCCCTTTTAACTTACCAGCAATTGAAGTAGCCAAAGTTGTTGAAAAAATTCTTATAGCAAAAAAACCAAAACCTAGGTACTTTATAACAAAAGCAACTTGGATTATGACAACTCTTAAAAGATTCTTGACAACAAAAGCTTTTGACAAGGTTGTAGGAAAGTATTAACCATTATTTTCTAAACTTATACAAAAGCCATCCTACAAATATAAAAATCATTGGCCCTAAAATTAGTTCTGATTCATATATTGCAATCTCATAAGCATCATTCATATCGCTTGGTGGTTGAAAGCTAAATATTATACCTAATGATGTCGATACAAAAACTAGTACTGCAAACAGATATTTTATCTTATGATTCATAAGCTTGATATAAGCGATTACAAGATATAAATAAGGGATAAAATAAAGTACAGTTGCCATGAGAATCAAGATTTGATACATCGCATCAACTGATGGCAACAAGTTTGTAAATACGACTATAAAGGTGACCAACACTCCCATAAATATCAAAGCATTTCTTGGAGAATCGTGCTTGTTAGTTTTATGCAACCAGTCCGGCAAAATTCCTTTAGGAGTACATTTAAAAAACATAATAACAGGTGCTAATAACCAAATACTAACTGCGGCAAATTCAGCAAATGTTAATAAAAATGCCATGAGTTTAGGAAACCATGCCCAATGAAATTGATGACCTATAATCTCAAATGCAGTCATTAATCCAGATGCCTTACCAATATCATCTGGAGATGCTACCAGATTTAGAGCTACGGTACCTAGTATATATAGTCCAAGTAATATAAAAGCAGATAAAATCAAGCCGTAATATAGATTTTTCTTAGCATCTCTAACAGAGTTGGCAAAAGTAGGAATTATCTCAATACCAGCCATAGCAAACATAATAATAGTCAAAGTAGAAAGATTGTCCCACGAGCTACCATGAGGAGCTATATTAGCCATAGAAAAATCAGTAGCACTATGCCCTACGGCTATATATGCTGCCAACCCTAAAATGATTATCACAATAGCAGGTATAAATGAGCCTAAAATACCTCCAATATCTACTAGATATTTATTTGCCTTTAGACCATAAAAGCTAATTACCGTAATCAACCAAAAAGCGATTAATACCACCACAGTAATATAATAATGATTCTCGACTAACTCAGGCTTACCGATGAAGTAAGCAAAATTTGTAGCCAAGAATATTAGAACTGCTGGATAGTAAAATATTGTATTAATCCAATAAAGCCATGCAACCATAAAGCCTGATTTTTCACCCAAAGCTCTAGTAGTCCAAGCATACATACCGCCCTCATCCGGATACTTACGTGACAACTGAGTAGCTATAACAACCAATGGTAGGAAAAATACCAAAGCTCCAAGTACCCAAAAGAATATTGCAGATGCCCCCAAGCCTGCGGCAACAGGTATCCAACGAATACCAAAGTTAGCAGTGACTGCCATTATAGTGACATCTTTTAATCCAAGAACTTTATTATCTGTTGAGATTGAACCCATAAAATATATTACTCGTTAATAATTCATAGAATGATTATATACATCATAATTAAGAATAAATATTCTAGAAGCTTATTTTTTAATGATGAATTTAATTTTTAGATAAAAGATATATGAGAATTTGAAATGTAGTCTTTAGATGATATCCAAAACATATCTAACAAGAGATACTTTTGGATATTAAGACTTTATTACATCATGCCTGGCATACCGCCCATGCCACCACCCATAGGAGGCATAGCTGGAGCATCTTCTTTGATCTCACCAACCATAGCCTCTGTTGTAATCATTAGACCAGCAATTGAAGCAGCATGTTGTAAAGCTGAACGAGTAACTTTAGTAGGATCTAAGATACCCATTTCAACCATATCACCATAAGTATCATTAGCTGCATTGTAGCCATGGTTTCCTTCTTTAGCTTTAACTTCGTTTACAACTACAGAAGCTTCGCCACCAGCATTTTGTACAATTTGTCTTAGAGGAGCTTCGATTGCTTTTCTAAGCAAGGCAATACCATGGTTCTGATCATCATTATCACCAGTCAAGCCATCAAGAGCTTTTTGCGCTCTAATAAGTGCAACACCACCGCCAGCAACAATACCTTCTTCTACAGCTGCACGAGTAGCATGTAGAGCATCATCAACACGGTCTTTCTTCTCTTTCATCTCAGCTTCTGTAATAGCACCAACTCTAATTACAGCAACACCGCCAGATAGCTTAGCTAATCTTTCTTGTAGCTTCTCTTTATCATAGTCAGAAGTAGCTTCTGCAACATTTGCTTTGATTTGAGAAACTCTATTTGCAATAGCATCTTTATCTCCAGCACCATCAATGATTGTAGTATCATCTTTAGTTACTTGTACTCTATTTGCAGTACCTAAGTGCTCCATATTAGCTTCTTCTAGCTTCATGCCAAGCTCTTCAGATATAACTGTAGCACCTGTTAAAATTGCAATGTCTTCTAACATAGCTTTTCTTCTATCGCCAAAGCCAGGAGCCTTAACTGCACATACTTTAACTACACCACGCATATTGTTAACAACTAAAGTAGCTAAAGCTTCGCTCTCAACATCTTCAGCGATGATCAATAGAGCTTTACCAGACTTAGAAACACCTTCTAATACAGGAAGTAATTCACGGATATTAGAGATTTTCTTATCAACTAGTAATATATATGGGCTCTCTAGATCAGTAGTCATGTTCTCTTGGTTTGTCGCGAAATATGGAGATAAATAACCTCTATCAAACTGCATACCTTCAACGACATCAAGCTCATCTTCAAAACCTTTTCCTTCTTCTACAGTGATCACACCTTCTTTGCCAACTTTTGCCATAGCTTCAGCGATAAGCTTACCTACAGTAGAGTCAGAGTTAGCAGAGATTGTGCCCACTTGCTCGATTGATTTAGAGTCAGAACACGGCTTAGAAAGTACTTTTAGCTCTTCTACTAATTTAGTAGCAGCCTTATCAATCCCTCTTTTTAGATCCATAGGATTCATACCTGCAGCAACAGCTTTTAGACCTTCTGTAAGTAGCGCTTGAGCTAATACAGTGGCAGTAGTAGTACCATCACCCGCCACATCAGCAGTTTTAGATGCTACTTCTTTAACAATCTGAGCACCCATATTCTCAAATTTATCTTCTAGTTCGATTTCTTTAGCAACAGATACACCATCTTTAGTAATTGCTGGAGCACCATATGATTTGTCTAATACGACATTACGACCTTTAGGACCTAAAGTAACTTTTACAGCATTAGCTAAAGTGTTAACACCATCTAGCATTTTTGCACGAGCGTCATCTGAAAATAAAACTTCTTTTGCAGCCATTTTTATTTCTCCTTTGAAATTTCTAAGATTCTTTTTAATTATCCGATAATACCCATAATGTCATCTTCTCTCATCATCAGAAGAGTCTCATCATTTACTTTTACCTCACTACCTGAGTATTTACCAAATAGTACTTTATCGCCTACTTTCACATCCATAGGTTGAGTAGAACCATTGTCTAATTTCTTACCATTCCCAACAGCTACAACTTCACCCTCACTTGGCTTTTCTTGAGCACTACCAGTTAAGATAATCCCACCTGCAGACTTTGTTTCTTCTTCTGCACGACGTACTAATACTCTGTCTTGTAATGGACGAATGTTCATAACAATCTTACTCCTTTGTTAATTATTGCTATTTTATGTTTTCAAAAATTTTTTAATTTTTGTGCAGCTTAGAAATTCTCCTATTCTAAGTTCTTGCATGACTAGATATTGAGCCAAAAAAGTCATTTTCAAGATTTTTTTGTATTTTTTTTGTTAGAATCTCCTTGATAAAAATCAAATACTCCAAAAAGATGAAGAAAATAGTACTAACCATATTCCTTATTACTATTACAACAAGTATTTTTGCTTTAGATATCCAAAGTAAAGAAATAATGATAAACAAAAATAAGGTTCATTATTATCAAGTTAACAATTCCAAGAGCGACTTAAATCTTATTATGTTAACTGGTATTGGTACTACTGCTAACTTTTGGCCAAAAGATTTTATAGATATACTCTCGCAAAAGTATAACTTATATATTCTTGATTATAGAAGTCTTAATACTGATCAAAATGGTGATGACTTAAATTACTCAATAAAATCCTTATCTGAAGACACTAACGCCTTTATAAAAAAACTCAAACTCAAAAACCTTTATATACTTGGTTGGTCTATGGGTGGAGCAGTTGCTGAGCAAACTTTATTTGATAATACAAACACTTTTAAGCAAGCCTTCCTAATATCTCCAGCAGTCCCTCTTGACAATAATCCTAGCCTACCACAAAAACTCAGCGAAACACCAGACCTAAAAAACCCGAGACAAATATATAACTTTGTATTTGATAATAATCTTTACGACTATAATCCTAAAAACCTAGAAAGTGAAGTTAATCGATTCATAAATCCAGATATTGCTAACCTTTTTCCAAATAACAATATATATACTAAACAGAAAAAAAGTATAAGCCAATGGGTTAAAAATAAAAATAACCTTGATAATTTTATAAACCTGAACATTTCAACAACTATTTTTTTGGCTAAAAATGATAAGATACTTAACCCTAAAGATACACAAAAGACTATAGCTCTTATCAAGAATAAGTCTTTTATAAATATTATAAATTTCGATAAATCCGGACATGCTATTGATTGGGATCAATCTTTCAAATTAGCGAATATCATAAATAACTTAGCATAATTAAACATATAGTATTAACAACAAAACATGAGGTATAACTTTGAACAATAAAAGTATGAGCTTCACTGCCCGTTTAGTTCACACAATAGGCTTTGAATTTTTTGGAATAGTGATTTTCACCCCATTTGCCATGTTTGTCCTACACAAAGATATGTTTCATATCGCAGGACTAGCTATCATAGTATCAATAATAGCCATGCTATGGAATCTTGTATATAACTATATTTTTGACATCGTCGAGAATAAAACAGGCGGGTGTCGCTCAAAAAGAGGAGTTATTATAAGAGTGTTGCATGCCATTCTCTTTGAAGCTGGTCTTTTAATTGTTACTATCCCTCTTGTTGCATATATGCTAGATATGGGGCTAATAGAAGCAGTTATTGTTGATATTGGCTTTGTTATTTTTTATCTTGTATATGCTTTTGTGTATAATTATATTTTCGATAAGATTTACTTCGGTTTTATACATAATTAGATATAGCACCCATAGCTTAACTGGATAGAGCGTCGCCCTCCGGAGGCGAATGCGGGGGTTCGAGTCCCTCTGGGTGTGCCAAATCAGGACAACAATTTGAGTTATATTACACAATCCTACTTAAAACATATATTACTACTAAAATTTCAGCACAAATAATAATTTCTACTCTTATAAAAACTTTTGAGATGGAAATAGTAGTAGCACCTAAGTAATAATCAAAAAATATTGAAAAAAAATGGGATATGAATTACAATTCACCGATACTGATAATAATTATCATTTATGGAATAGGTAAATGTCAAAATATAAGACTAATACTAAATATTTAATCAAAGGGTACCTCCAGAGCTGTCCAGTCGCCTATAAAAACAGACTTTTATCCTTAGGTTTATTGCCTGGTAAAACCCTAGAAATAAAACGTAAAGCTATTTTTGGTGGTCCATGCCAAGTCAGTGTAAGAAATGCTGATATTTCCATACGTGTAAAAGAACTAGACCTATTAGATCTAGAGGAGATCAAATCATGAGATATGCCTTAGTTGGTAATCCAAACTGTGGTAAAACAACAATCTTCAATGTACTGACAGGACTTAATCAAAAGGTAGGTAACTGGTCTGGCGTTACAGTAGATAAAAAAGTTGGTTATTTTAAAGTTGATGATCAACAAGTTGAAATAGTTGATATACCCGGTATATACAGCCTATCAGCATCCGATAGTAGCTCTATTGATGAACAAATAGCTTTCAACTATGTTATACAAGAAAAACCAGATGCAATAATAAATGTTTTAGATGCATCTAATCTTGAAAGAAGTATGTATCTAACCATACAACTACTAGAGTTAAATGTTCCAATAATACTAGCTGTAAACATGGTAGATGTCGCTAATAAAAGTGGAACTATAATTGATTTTGACAAATTATCTAAACTCTTAGGAATAAATGTTTTTCCAGTAATTGGTTCAAAAGGTGTTGGAATAAATGAACTTAAAAACGCTCTCACTAAACCACAGTCGGCCTCACACTATGACTTAAAATCTCACTATCCTAAAGAGATATTGAGATTAGATAATCAACTTCAAGAACTACGTCAATCAGATACAGCAAACTTATGGCTAGCTGGAGAGCTTTATGAGGGTCGAACTATCCAACTTGAACAGGATAATCAAGATATTGATATTGAAGCACTACTTTCAGAGCACTCAGAATTAATAGCTAAATCTGGACACAAAATACCAGAAACTCGCTATGGCATAGTAGATGATATCCTTAAAAACACGGTTAGCTATACAGCTTCAAAATCCAGTAGAAGCATAACACAAGTATTGGACTCTGTATGTATGAACCGTTTTTTAGGGATACCTGTGTTCCTAATGATGATGTACCTAATGTTCTTTTTCTCAATAACATTTGGTTCTGCAGTACAGCCTTTATTTGATGATTTTACAGCTTCAGTATTTATTGATGGTGTTGCATATTACTCGAATATGATTGGTCTACCTGAACAATTGACTATGATATTATCCCAAGGCTTTGGTACAGGTATTAACACAGTACTTGCATTCATCCCTCAAATTGGCTTCCTATTTATATTCTTATCTCTACTTGAAGACTCTGGATATATGTCAAGAGCTGCTTTTGTCATTGATAGATTTATGCAATCTATAGGACTTTCTGGTAAAGCTTTTGTACCTATGATTGTTGGCTTTGGATGCAATGTTGCTTCAATTATGGCCTCAAGAACTCTAGAAACTCGAGAAGATCGTTTAATGACAATTATGATGTCACCATTTATGTCATGTGGCGCTAGGCTTGCTATCTTCTCAGTATTTGCAACAGCATTTTTTCCTGACCACGGTGCTTCAGTAATATTTTTACTTTATTTACTAGGAATTATTGCAGCAATTTTGACAGGATATGTTATTAAATTTACATTCCTAAAAAATGAAGCAACTCCTTTTGTATTAGATATACCAAAATATCACTTACCTCACTTTAGTACAATTATGCTCTACAGTTGGAATCGTCTAAAATCATTCCTACTTAAAGCAGGTAAAGTTATAGTACCAATAGCAGTTATCATCGGAAGCCTAAATAGCATCAATGTAACTAAAAACGAATCTGCTCTTAGCTATGCAGGTAAAGAGATAACTCCAATATTTGCACCTATGGGAGTTAATAATGATAACTGGCAAGCTACTGTTGGTTTAATGACTGGGGTGCTTGCAAAAGAGGTTGTTGTAGGTACTTTAAATACTCTTTATACACAAGATGATAGTCAGGGTATTCCAGATAGTTACAGTATTACAGATAACTTTAAAGACGCTATATATAGTACTTGGGATAACCTTTTCAATATGGATCTTAACCCAATCACAAGTAACGAGGCAGATGCTAATATGAGTAGCTCTGCTATGGGTAATATGACAAGTAAATTTAGCTCTGGTCTAGCTGCATTTTCATACTTACTATTCGTACTATTATATATACCTTGTATATCTGTAATTGGTGCCACAGTTAGAGAATCTACCAGAGGATGGGCTATTTTATCTATTATATGGAGTTCGGCAATGGCATATACTTCTGCAGTTGTGGTATATCAACTAGGCAATATACTTAATACACCAGTTAAATCTATCGTGTATACAGCAATTGCCATAGTTGGGTTAGGTATTGTAATTGCCATAATGAGATATTTATCAACCAGAATCAAATTTGTTGCAAACTTAACTGGCTGCTCAAGTTGTCAGGTCAGAAAATAAAAATATCTCATCCTTCTAAGTATTTATCTTGTACATAAACTATGACTAAAATTGCGATGAAAGTATCTAATAATAATTAATAGTGCTAAAATTCAGATGTAAATCTAAGTTTAAGGCTTGCATGCTCAATAATAATTTGAAGGCTACGGTTGCAATAATTGGCGCTGGTCCATCCGGCTCGGTTGCAGCAGCAATACTAGTCAAAAAAGGTTATGATGTAATTATCATTGAAAGACAAATATTCCCAAGATTTTCAATAGGTGAAAGTCTCTTACCTCAATCAATGCAGTATTTTGAAGAAGCTGATATGCTTGATGTAATTAAACAACAAGCAATATTTCAGCATAAAAATGGAGCTGCTTTTAATAATAATATTAACTCTATTTCTATAAATTTTAATCAAAAATTCACGGCAGGTTATGGTGATACTTTTCAGGTTAAGCGAGGGATCTTCGACAAAGCTTTAGCTGATAAGGCTCAAGGTCTAGGTACAAAAATATTTTATACTACTGAAGTTACCCATGTAGCTGAAGAAAGAGATAGTATCACTCTGACTGTCAGAAATCTTGAAACTCAAAAACAATATAAATTAGAAGCTGATTTTGTACTTGATGCTAGTGGTTTTGGAAGGGTGCTACCAAAATTACTTAATCTTGAGAAACCCTCTAACTTTCCAATACGACAATCATATTTTTGTCATATAGAGGATAATATTGTTGCTGGAAGTTTTGATCGCGATAAAATTCTTATAAGCGTTCATCCAGAACATAGAGATATTTGGTACTGGCTAATACCTTTTGCTGATGGAACTTCATCCATTGGAGTAGTTGCAAAGCCAGAGAACTTCATTGATAACAATACCAATATACAAAATCTAGATAGCTTTATAAAGCAAATGCCATATTTAGCAAACTTAACATCCGCCTCAATACTTAGATCTGATGTTCAAACTATCAAAGGTTACTCATCAAATGTTTCTAAACTTTATGGCGAAAGATTTGCATTGCTTGGTAATGCCGCTGAATTTTTAGACCCTGTATTTTCATCAGGTATAACCATTGCCGTTAAATCAGCATCCTTAGCAGCAAATACTCTTGATAGACATCTAAGGGGTATAGATGTAGATTGGCAAAAGGAATTTGTTGATGAGTTGTATATAGGTATAAATACTTTTAGAGAATTTGTTAGCGCTTGGTATGAAGGTAGCTTGCAGGATATAATATTTCATAAAAATAGCACCAAAAACATAAAAGAACAAATCGTATCAATCTTAGCGGGATATGCTTGGGATAAAAATAACCCTTTTGTGAGAAATCCTAGACAAGGAATTAAAGCATTATCAAGGTTATGCTGTTAAAAAAATACTATTTGATAATAACTCCTTTTAATGCAACTCCAGACATTAAGAGACCCTCGCCACAAACATAAGTATCTTCACTTGATGTAGGATTATTTTTCCAGTTAGATTCGATATCTGCAACACCTTTGCCACCTGCAGCTTGTGATTGCTCTTTTAGATCAATTAATGCTGAATAAAAAGCCCAATTACAAGACTTCTGATAATTTTTAAAGACACCATTAGTCCTTTTGCTAGTATATATTGTTCCTTCAGCTGAATAATCAAATGGCTTAGAATCTTTACCAAAATAAAACTTAAAATCGCCAAGTTTATTTTTGACTTTTTCAGGCATTACTTCCATAGCATTCTTGATACTCACATCATGAATATCATCCGAAGCATAAACAGATAAAGGTAAAACAAAACAGCCTGCAGCAACCAATGAAAGTAACATCTTTTTCATATTATGTATCCTATAACTTTTCAGAAAATTGTGTTAAATATCATATCAATTTTGTGACTAAAGTATAATCTTTATTCTAAATTTTTTTGAAAATCAAAGATGTATTAACCCCACCAAAAGCAAAGTTATTAGTCATCACATACTCAGTCTCTATATTTTGTTTATCTACAAGGTAGTCTAAGCTAGCACACCTTGGATCTACATTTTGTAAATTCACATTTGGGATAAATACACCTCTATTCATCATCTCTATAGTTAGCCATGCTTCAAGCGAGCCACTAGCACCTAATGTATGACCAAAATAGCCCTTTAATGAACTGATGCTAATATCCCTAGCAAAAACCTCACGCGTGGCAATACTCTCGGCTATATCGCCAACCTCTGTTGATGTACCATGAGCATTGACATAACCTATCATATCTGGTGTTATCTGTGCATCTTCTAAAGCAAGTTTGAGAGCAATCTGCATTTTTTCGGCTGTTGGCTGCGTAACATGCTCAGCATCACAGTTCGTACCATACCCAACAACTTCTGCATAAATTTTTGCTCCACGCTGTTGAGCATGCTCTAATGACTCTAATATCAAAGTAGCACTTCCTTCGCCAATAACCAGACCATCTCTATCTCGATCAAAAGGTTTAGGTGCAAGACTTGGCGTATCATTCATCTGACTTGTCGCAAATAATGTATCAAATATTGCAACCTGACTTACACAAAGCTCTTCTGCGCCACCAGCAACCATCACATCCTGCATACCATACTTAATAGCTTCATAAGCATATCCTATAGCTTGACTACTTGAGGTACATGCACTAGATGTCGGGATTAATCTACCAGTCAACCCAAAGAATAAAGCTATATTAACTCCACAAGTATGACTCATACCTTTGATATAAGTTGTTGCATTAACATTGCCAATTTTTTTGTCAGTAAGAATCATCAAAAGATCAGACAATGGTTGTGGACTGCCAGAACATGATCCATAAGCAACACCTGTTCTACCACTAGTTAATATATCTGTCTTATCAATTAAACCAGCATCTACTAATGCTTGCGAGGTTGCTACGGTTGCTAACTTTGACACCATACCCATACCACGTATTTTTTTACGAGGATAATTTGGCATTTTAAAATCTGTTACAGGAGCAGCAAGTTTAGTATTAAGACCTTGAATATCATCCCACGGCATTCTCTTAGTTGCGACTTTTCCAGCTAATAGTGATTCAAAAATAGTATCAGCATCACTACCAAGAGCTGTAACGCCTGACATACCAGTAACAACAACTCTATGCATTAAGCAAGTCCTCCATTAATAGAAATCACCTGTCTTGTTATATAAGCTGCAGCATCCGACATTAGATACTCTGCTAAGCTTGCTACCTCATCCACACTACCTGCCCTTTTCATTGGTATATGCTTAATGATCTCATCATAATGCTCAATATCATCAGTCATTTCTGTATCTATCAAACCTGGTGCTATGCAATTAACTGTAATTTTTCTTTTTGCTAACTCTACAGCCAAAGCTTTTGTAGCTCCAATAATACCAGCTTTTGCAGCACTATAGTTGACCTGTCCTCTATTACCCACAATACCTGATACAGAAGCCATAGTAATAATCCTGCCACCTTTTCTAAGCTGTATCATTGGCATAATACAAGGCTTTAAAACATTATAAAAACCATCCAAATTAGTATCTATAACTCTTGACCAATCATCTTTTGTCATTGCTGGAAATGCAGCATCCCTACAAAGACCGGCATTACTAATCACTCCATAAAATGCACCATGATTTTCGATATACTCGCCAATAGCTTGTTCTGTCTGCTGATTATTAGAGATATCAAAACTTATGATATCTGCTTGAAAACCCTTATCAAGAATACTATCACGAACGTTTTCAGCACCAACTTTGTCCGTATTATAGTGTATAGTTATATGCCTATTTTCAGCCGCAAGTTTCAGTGCTATAGCCTTACCGATTCCTTTACTCGCACCTGTGACTAATATTCTTTTCATATTTTATATTTCTCTACTAATAACTTTTTTTACATCTTCAAAACTTTGTGGCTGATAGGCATTGATCGTAAGTGATGCAACTTCTTGTTGATCCAATACTACTTTGCAACTAAATACCCCTGTCCCTTTATCAAGAATAATACATTCAGCAAATATATCTAAAACACTACCAGTTTTATATCTTTTAACATCTGTCTTGTAACCTCTCACACTGAGTAAAAATGCTACTGGAGGTTCATTGGTACTAGCGTCAGATGTAGCAAGCTTACTAGCTCTACCATAGGAAGCAGCCGTTTGAGCCATGATTTCAACCGCTACCCAGTGTGGTATACCATCTAATTGCTTATCGAAGAATATATTGCCATCAGTCACAATGGTTCTACAGTGTACTGTATTGTCTTCAAAAGCGATAAACTCATCAACGAGTCTCATAGGTGGTTCATGCGGTATCAAATCGCCAATATTATGCATCTATTTCTTTCCTATAATTACACTTACGTTATTACCGCCAAAAGCAAACGAGTTACTCATAAAATTTGGCTTGTGGTATCGAATATCACTAGTTATTATACCAATATCAGAAATAATATCCTTATCTGAATCGTATTGCATTGGTAGTTTTTTGTTAGGATTGTAATTATCTGATAATAATAGCCAACACATCCCTACCTCTGTAGCTGCCGCTGCACCTAGAGTGTGACCTGTCAATGATTTAGTAGAGCTGCACGCAACAGGTGCTTTAAATATATCTTTTACTGCATTACTTTCCATATTATCATTCAGTATAGTTGCTGTACCATGCAAATTTAGATAACCGATATCATCAGGAGCTAGATTTGCAGAGCTCAATGCCTGTATCATAGCTAATTTAGCACCTTCACCACTAGGATCTGGTGCTGTAATATGATAACCATCTGATGATTCCCCAACACCTAAAAGTACTATTTCTGAGCAATCTCTAGACATAATAAATGCTGCAGCGCCTTCACCGATATTTATACCACCTCTTTGATTATGAAAGGGTAAACACAAGCTTTGAGATATCGCATCTAAACAATCAAAGCCATTTAATGTTAATTCACAAAGAGTATCGCAACCGACAACAATAACTGCATCACACAAATTCTGTTTTAATAATCTAGCAGCTGAGGCAAATGCTTTACCACTTGATGAACAAGCTGTTGATATAGTAAAAGCAATATTTTCAAGATTATAATACTCCCTCAAAAATTCACTAAGACCTGCGGTTTCTTCTTGCTTGTAGCTAAATTCTTTGGGGAATTGACCTGATATAAACTTTTTAGTTAAAGCTCGTTCACCATTATCTATACCTGATGTACTAGTACCGCAAACCACAGCCACTCTATCAGCTCCATATTTATCTATAACTCGACTTATATCATGATTTATTTGCATACAGGCATGAAGAGCCATTTGGTTATTACGACAATCAAATTCTTTTAATCGGTGAGGAATTTCTGGAAGTATATTATCATTTACTTGCCCTACAATTGTCTTGCGACCCGACAATAGATTCTTATCAGTTACCAAGCCAGTTTGATTACTAAGCAATGATTGCAAAACAGCTTGTTTAGAATCACCTAAACAATTGATTATACCCAGCGAATTCAGATAGATTTCATTGCCACTCATATTCTGTATAATTTTGAATAACTTCCTGTAAGTATAAATACAATTACAATTAGTTTAAATACAATTAAGTGTATGTTAACTGTATTTAATACTTAAAAAGGTTATAGATATACATTTTTTTACTTCAATATGATAGATTCTAGTAAAGAGAATAAAATAGCATATTGGATGAGATTTTATATAGATTCGGTTTTAGCCATAGCTCAAGGAAAAAACGACATATCAAATTTTAAAGATATATCATACCTTGAAATGATAAAACAGGACATCTACATCGATACTAGCCTCATTGCTGCATCAGTGAGAAGAAGATGTAGTAAATCTAGCAAAATCGCTCTTTCAGTATCTATACCTCAACTCCATAAATATAAAATAGGTGCCGTAGTATTTGCATCTCAACATGGTGAACTAGCGAATACATTATCTATATTTAAAGATATTTCTAATCAAGAAATCCTTTCACCAAACGCATTTTCTCAATCTGTACATAATACTCCTTCTGGACTTCTATCAATCCAACAAAAACTAAAAATACCTTTTAACTCAATAGCTGCTGGTACCGAGACTTTTGAAATGGGTTTAATTGATGCTATCACACAGTTACAAGACTATGATAACGTTTTGTTTACTTGTTATGATGATAATGTGCCAGAAATCTTCGATGAACTTAATATCTCAGATAATCTTGCTTATGGAATTAGTTTTGTCATATCAAGAGAACCACTATCACAGTCAAGTATGGGCTTAAAATTAGAGATTAATAACAACAAAACATTATTACAAAAATTTAATCGACTCCCATCTGCAATTATTTTTGCAAACTGGTATGCTTGTAATGAATTTAAACCATTATTTTTGAAGAGTATATCTATAGAGAAGATGTAATTATGTATAAATACTTAAATAGATTTTATCGCAGAATTGCTACAGGAATATGTTTCTTTTTATTTAGCTTTTTTGGAGCAATATTAGGTTATATATACTTCCCTCTAGTCAGAATATTTATAAAAGATAAAAGTGCTCGCACAATACATGCTCAACACACTATAAACATTGGTTTTAAGATTTTTATTGGAATTATTCATCATTTTAGAATTATTCGATTTGAATTTGAAGGTATTGAAAAACTATATCAAGATCAAGGTTGTATTTTCATAGCTAATCATCCTACTTTAATCGACTATGTTGCAATAGTGTCTAGACTCAAGCTTTGCGATAATATTGTCAAACAAAGCTTATGGGAAAACCCATATTATAAGCATGTAATAGAAACAGCTGGATATATACCAAATATCAATCCTGACCAAACATTCTCACGCTTAAATGAAATATTTGCAGAAGGTAGAAATTTGTTAATATTTCCAGAAGGTACCAGAACTATTCCTAATCAGTTACCAAAACTAAAACGAGGTGCCGCGCAACTAGCAATTAGAACAAATGCTCCTATAAGAATAATACATATCTCATGCTCTCCTGTTACTTTGACAAAAAATACCAAATGGTATAACATTGCCGAAACAACGCCGTTGTTTAGAGTAGTTGTAGGAGACAAGATTAACCCTCAAGATTTTATTGATGAGGCAGATGGAATACCATCTCTAGCTGCTCGTAGGCTAACTAAATTTTTACAGTATAATCTCTCTACTAAATTAGATTTTTTATAAAATAGGTACTTTAAAACATGCAACAAGAAATAAAAGAAATGATCATCGAGGTCTTAAATCTTGAAGATATTACAGCTGATGAAATAGATGCTGATGAAGCACTTTTTGGAGAGGGTTTAGGACTAGATTCAATTGACGCTTTAGAGATAGGGGTTGCGTTAAAAAAACGCTATAATATAAGTCTTGAAGTTGCTGATGAAGATGTCAAAAAACACTTTGAATCTGTGGCATCTTTGGCTAAATTTGTAGAAGAAAATAAATCTTAAGGATATACTGATGAGCTTTTCTAAAGAACAAATTTTCGCACAATTACAGGATATTCTTAATAATCTTTTTGAAATAGATAAGGATGATGTCACTCTAGATTCAACACTATACGAAGATCTTGATTTAGATAGTATTGATGCCGTTGATTTAGTAGTACAACTGCAAAACTTCACAGGTCGCAAGTTTAAACCTGAGGAATTTAAATCTGTTCGTACTGTTGGGGATGTTGTTGACACTATAATTGCAGCTCTAGCACAAGACTAAATACAAACTTAATGAAATCTCTACTTAAATTCTTTATATTGATAATAATTATACTATATCCATTTATAGTCTATATTGGCCTAAATTCACTCTCGATAAAGTATCTTGGCTTAATTGTCGTCTTAATATTTATACTAAGATTACTGATTTTAAAAAAAGATCCTAGCATCACTTGGAAACTTATTACTATTGTAGGGATACTTCTTGCAGGTATAGCCATCATTGTCGATAATATCACCGTTATGCTACTATACCCTGTCTTTGTAAGTATTAGCCTCTTCTGTGTTTTTTGTTATTCATTATTCCAAGACAAAAGCTTGATTACCAAACTTGCAATTCGTATGAGCAAAGAGCATCTACCGGATTATGCAATAAAATACACATGGTATGTAACATTAGCTTGGTGTGTGTTTTTTGCTATAAATGCCAGTATTTCAACATATACTGTTATATTAGGTTCGATACAATTTTGGACACTTTATAACGGTTTTATCAGTTATATCCTTATAGGATTAATGATGCTTAGTGAGATTATAATTAGAATTGTTGTTAGGAGATATTTTGAAAAGCACACTTAAATCAATACTAGAATTTTATGCACAAAATCCTTCTAAAATCATATTTATCAAAGATTCAAATAATATTATCGCAAAAGAGTTTTTAAATGATATAAAAACTTTAGCTAATCATCTTGATATCATTCTAAGTAATAGTTGCAAAGTTGCGTTATCTATTGATGATATGTACTTATTTTGTTGCACATGGATAGCATGTCAGTTTTTAGGTAAAACTACTATAATGATACCAAATGACAAACCTGGCACAATTACCAAGCTTGCAAAATATTACGACTCTTTAATAACTGATAATGATCTTGACTTATCAGCAAAAATCATCAATGAATATGCATTAAAAAATTGTGAAACTATATTTTTCACATCTGGATCTACTGGTGAATATAAAAGCTATAGCAAAACCGTAGACAATCTTGAACAAGAGTCTTCCGCGATCAACAGTGTCATACAAAGCTTTAATCTTAAGAATATCAATGTGCTCACAACAGTATCACACCAGCACCTATATGGCTTTAGCTGGGCTATAATATGGCCACTACTATACCAAAAAACCATCCACACAGAAAGGCTATTTGTACCCGAACTTATCCACAAAAAGCTACTTCAAGATAACAATATTTTGATAACAACTCCTGTAATTATTTCTCACCTTGATGGTAGTATCAGTAGTCCTATCACTAACTCTTTGCTCATTTCATCAGCTAGTGCATTAAATACCGATATCGCGATTAAATTTCAAAATAGTTACAACATCCCTATTCTTGAAGCTTATGGCAGTAGTGAAACTGGAGTTATTGCGTATAGACAACAGTTAATTGATAAACTATGGAAGCCTTTTGATAATGTTTGTATTACTACAGAGTCTGATCAACTAGTTGTTAGATCTCCTTTTTTTAAGCAAAAGAAACAACTAATGGCAGATATCGTTACATTATACAACGATAAATTTGAGCTAAAAGGTAGGGTCGATAAGATTGTCAAAATTGCTGGTAATCGTTTATCAATATCACAAATGCAAAATATATTAATTGATTATGACTTAATAAAAGACTGTGTATGTATCAAGCGTCAAAGCTATCGTGAATATATAGCAGCAATAATATGTCTAAATCAAGCTGGACAAGACTTATTACAAAATTTTGGTAAACAAAATTTAATTAAACAAATAAAGAGCTATCTATTAAACTATTACTCAAATGTAGTTATACCTAAACAATGGCGCTTTGTAACTGAAATACCGACTAACTTTCAAGGAAAAAGAACTCTAGAACTATTAGTTGAATTATTAGATGATAATTAAATAGGTTAGAGCTTATAAGTTTGATAAGATTTAAGCTTATTAAGGGACTTTATTTAAAATTTATGGCGAAATAAACTATGAACAAACATCTTAAGATAAATAATATACAAAATATTGATGATTGCTGTGTTTTAGTATCGGCACAAGTACTCCACGAGTGTGATTTTTTTAAAGGTCACTTTCAAGAGCAGGCCATTTTACCGGGTATTGCTCAAGTTGATTTTGTCATAAATTTGGCAAGCCAGATATTCGATATTAATAAACTCTCTTTTGGTAATATTCCACAAGTAAAATTCAAAAAAGTTATATTACCTAATGATGATATAGAAATAAAAATCACAAATAACAACAATACAATTACTTTTGAAATTTCTGTCAATAATCAAGTAGCTTCTCAGGGTAAAATAAAATATGAGTAGTAGTGATTGTAATTTATGTATTGTAGTACCAATCTATAACCATGGAAAGCAACTACGTAACACCATCAAAAATATCGCTAGATATGACTTACCTATCATACTTATAAATGATGGTAGCCAAGATAACACTAAACAAATCATGAGAGAAGTTGCTGATGAATTTAATAATATTGTTTTGACAGAATCACTTGATAAAAATCAAGGTAAAGGTGTTGCTGTAAGTTATGGTGCCAATTTAGCTTTTAAAATGGGTTATACACATATGCTTCAAATAGATGCTGATGGTCAGCATGATTCGACCGATATCCCTAAATTTATACAAGCAACGCAGCAAAACCCTCATGCACTAATATCTGGTATGCCTATCTATGATGATAGTATTCCCAAAAGTAGACTTCATGGTAGAAAAATTACAAATTTTTGGGTAGCAATAGAAACTCTATCGTTTAATCTCAAAGAATCAATGTGTGGTTTTCGTATATATCCACTAGAGGCTTATACAAAGCTTATGCAGAAAAGAACTTTCTCAGTGAAGATGGATTTTGATATAGATGTAATCGTGAGAATGTACTGGTTAGGTCTTCCTATAGTCTATATAAATACGAAAGTAATTTACCCTCAAGATGGTTACTCCAATTTTAGAATGTTTCGAGATAATGTCAGGATATCTTGGACTCATACAAAATTAGTTACTGGTATGATTATTAGATTACCATTACTATTATGGAGAAAAATTAGGTGAAACATTGGACTAAGATAAAAGAAGCCGGTGGTCTATTCGGGCTTAGAACTACTTTTATTTTATTTCGTTTGTTAGGTCGTAGACTCACCTACTCAATCATGTCAGTAGTTATGATCTATTATTTTTTATTGTACAAAAGTGCACGTAACTATTCTTTTAAATATATTAAACACCTCGATAAAAATATTAAAACTTCAAAATTATGGTTTTATAGCTTTAAACATTTTTTAGCATTTGGTGAAATGGTTATAGACAAAATAGCTGTTTGGAGTAATAAGATCACTATAGATAATGTAGACTTCTCATTACAAGATCGCAAAACCATGAACCAAGCTATCAAATCACAAAAAGGTGGTGTTATTTTTACGGCTCATCTTGGTAATCTTGATGTTGCAAGATCTCTAGCAGACTTTGATAGTAGTATGAAGATAAATGCTCTAGTATTTAGCAAGCAAGCTCCTACATTTAACAAACTTTTGACAAAGATTAATCCTAAATACTCGATCAATATGATATGTATACAAGATGTTACTCCAGATTTGGCAATTGAGTTATATGAGCGCATTGCTAATGGTGAATTTATCGTTATCCCTGCTGATAGAACTTCTGTAACTAAACCAGAGAGAAATCTTAGACTATCATTTTTAGATGATATTGCATTTTTCCCGCAAGGTGCATTTATATTAGCAAGTATTCTAAAATGCCCTACATACTTTATGCTATGTCCAAAAAAAGATCGTAATAACTTTGATTTTATTTTCAAAGAGTTTGATCAAAATAGCATTATTTTAAATAGAAAAACAAAACAACAAGATTTAGAAAAATATGCACAAAAATATGCCAAAATGCTTGAATTATATTGTAAAAAGTATCCAAAACAATGGTTTAATTTTTTTGATTTTTGGCATCAAGGAGAATAAGTAAATGCTTAAAGATAGTTTATTTACTCATGTTTACAAAATGACTATCCCATTTTTTGATGTTGATATGCTCGAAATTGTTTGGCATGGTAATTATGTTAAATACTTTGAAATGGCTAGATGCAGTATGCTCAAAGAAATTGGCTATGATTATATAGCTATGAAGAAAGATGGTTTCGCTTGGCCTATAGTTGATATAAAAGCCAAATTTATTAAATCTGCAAGATTTGGACAAGATATTGATATTTATTGTGATCTAATAGAGTTCGAGAACCGATTAAAAATAAACTATACTATCTTAGATAGCTTAACTAAAATAAAGTTATGTCAAGGTTATACTACACAGCTTGCTGTTGATATTAACAAGAAAGAAACTTGTTTCGTAACACCTCACCAATGGCAACAAAAAATAAAAGAGATTATTAGAAGATGAAGAAACTATTTACTTTAATTAGCATTTTTTTAACTATTGTGGCTCCTTTGTATGCTTCAGACCTTTCTAACGATTCTGACTTTCAAGCGGTTGAAAAGCAATTAACCAAAGATACTAATATCTCGGGTAAATTTATACAAATCAGACAAATTGCAGGTTTAAACTCAAGTTTAAAATCTTCAGGAACATTTAAACTAACTAATGATGGATCTCTGTTATGGCAACAGCAACAACCAATCAAAACCACAATGCAAATGTCTAAAAATAAGCTTACACAAACTATTTTGGATAATCCTCCTACTGTTCTTACACGTGATGACCAACCTGTAGTGTTCACATTCACAAGTGTCTTCATGTCTGTATTTAAAGGTGATACAAAAACCATATCAGAATTTTTTAATATCAATTTTAAGGGTAATACTCAAAACTGGACTATCACCCTCACACCGAAATCTAGCCCTCTTAATAAGGCTATAAAAGAGATAACTCTAAAAGGTAATAGATATATTACAAATATTGACGTCGCTGATACCCAAGATAATATAATCAAAATACAACTTTTTGATATTACAACAAACTAAATATTATGATTAATAAATATTTTATCCGTCTTATTATTTGGAGTGTAATTGTTCTAAGTAGCACAATCCTATTTATAACTATTATTACAAAAGGACTAAACTTAAATACAAACATTCTAGCTTTGTTACCAAACCAACAGACATTACCTGAACTTAACTCAGCATCAAATAAATTTTCTGACCGTATAAGTAATGATGTTGTATTTTTAATAAGTTCTAAAGATCAAACTAAGGCTACAAATGCTGCAGCAAAGTTTAGCCATTTACTAGAACAAAGCAATAACTTCACAACGGTAAATACTGGAGTAAACCAAGACCAACAACTATCTTGGGCAAAATTTTATTTCCCATACAGACTACAATTACTTAACGATAAAGACCAACAACTATTAGTTGATAAAAACTACGAAAGACTATACCAAAATGCTCTAGCAAATATATATAACCCAACAGGAGTAGTTAATCGTAACCTACTTAATAATGATCCTTTCTTTACATATCAAAACTATCTTTTTAGTTTACCCAAACCAAGCTCCAACTTGAAGCTTAGTAATGGCTTTCTAGTAGCTGAAAAAAATAATACTTACTATGTTCTCATTAAAGCCGAAATTAAAGGACAGAGCTTTTCATTAACTACTCAAACTGAAATTATCAAAAGCATTAATAATGCTATCACACAAATTAAATCAAATGATATTAGTGTTCTAAAAACTGGCATGCTCTTTTATGCAAATGCTGGAGCCGAAGATGCTCATCATGAGATAAATACTATTGGTATTGGCTCTATGATAGGCGTCTTGATTTTGATAATTCTAACATTTAGATCAATTATTCCTCTTTTTTTTACACTATTTTCAATCTTTTGTGGATTTATTGCTGCGTTTGTTGTTACACACTATATGTTTGGTAGTGTCTTCTTATTTACGCTAGTTTTCGGCGCAAGTTTAATTGGTATATCTGTCGACTATGCTTTCTTTTACTATTCTGAGAAGCTTTTAGCTGATGCTAATTGGACTCCAAAAATAGGACTAAATCGTATTTTCAAAGGCATAACATTAGGACTTTTAAATGTTGTTATAGCTTTTTTAGTCATAACAACTGCACCTTTTCCTGGACTACACCAACTAGCAGTTTTTGGTATCGTTGGCTTAGCTGTATCATATCTAACAGTGATATGCTTTTTCCCATATATTATCAATATCAAATCAAAAAGCCATAAAAGTATTCCTCTATTAAGGCTTACGGATAAATATCTAAATCTATGGAAAAATATTAGTACAAAAAAAATTATTCTTATCTTACTAGCTCTAGTGATAATAATTATTGCGGGAATATATAAAATAAAACCTAATGATGATATTCATATATTACAATCCACACCTAAAGAGCTCCGAGATGAAGAACAACAGCTTAAAAACATAATTGGTAGTGATATAGGTCTCAGCTATATTGTCGTATTAGCTAAAGATAGTAATACTCTTCTATCAAAAGCTAATCATGTAACAAGCATTATTCGTAGTAGCTTTGCTAATATTAAAAATCCACTAATTAGCATAAGTGACTATGTACCAAGCTTAGAGCAGCAACAACAAAACTATAATCTTATACAAAACTTTATTAATACCAAATATCCACAAGAGTATCTTAAACAAATAGGTTTCTCAAAGGCTCAACAAGTAAAAGTGATAGATGAAATTAAAAATACAAAATTTAAGCCTCTGGAACTATCTGCATGGTTAGATAAACCTGTTTCAGCACAGATGAGATTTTTGTGGTTAGGAGACCAGCCAAATGATTATAAAGCTGTGGCAATAGCACTTTCAAAAGATATTAATATTGCTAAACTACAAAATTTGCTTAGCTCTATCGATAATGTTTATATTGTTGATAAGGTAAGTCAGATAAGTGATATTTTTAGTCATTATCGTAATATGATTTCTTACATAATGGCAATTGTATTTGTCTTACTATGGTTAGGATTAACTCTTAGATATTCTTTTAGAAAATCTATAGTTTATATTGTAGTTCCATTATTATCATGTTTCATATCTATAGCATTTCTTGGATTACTCAATATTCCTCTGACATTATTTAGCATCCTTGCGATAATACTTGTTTTAGGAATAAGTATGGATTATGTTTTATTCTTAGCTGAGAGTCATAATAGATTCAGTAGTACTATGCTAGCATTGGCACTATCAGCTATTACTACTATACTATCATTTGGGCTTTTGGCGTTAAGTAATACTCCAGCTATTGAATATTTTGGTCTAACTGTACTAGTAGGTATTTCGGCAGCATTTTTATTAGCTCCTATAGCAATTAAGGTACAAGGTTATGAAAAGTAAAATTCTTTCAACTATTTTTATATTCATCTTTTTAAGCGGTTGCTCATTGTTGCAAACAAAACAGCAAATCGATGTAAAGGTAGCTATAACACCAGATACAACTGTAACACTACCCCAACCACAACAACTAGGTATTGATAAAACAATATCGCAAATAGTCTCTGCTACTTATTATAATAAAGATGGCAAACAAAAAAACCTAACAACAAATATGATTATTGAAGCCAACTCAAAACATATCATAATGGTAGCATTATCAGCTTGGGGGGGATCTTTATTTAAGCTTGACTATAATGGTAAAGATATCCAAAGTAGTAGCCTGCCAATGCCAAACCAAAATATTGGTGTTAAACAAAGCCTCACAGAGTTTATTATAAGCCATGCACCTGTCAATATTGTCAAAGAGATGTTTGCTAATACAAATATTAGCGTATCAGAAAAAGCAAATGAAAGGATTTTAACTTCTAAAGACGGCAAAAAAATTCTAACAATAAAATACAGTGATAATAATAAAAAAATAACTATTCACAACTATCACTACAACTATATTATTAACATAACAGATTTAGATCAATAGTTTTTTTGATGATACTCTATTTTGAAAAAACACTATCAAAACCATAGTACTCCGCAAATAACTGAGTATGCCAGCCTACTCTTTTGATATACTCCTGATCATCAGAATAAGGCATAAGTTCAAAATAAATTACTCCCGAGTTTTTCATCAGAGGAAGAGATGGCAAAAATATATTTTTCTCATGTAACTGCTGATAGTGCTTTACATCATTCATTCTGAGATGATTATAATACCCTAATTGAAGATATGCATAAAAAAACTTTCCTGCAAAGAATAATAAAGCAACTGCAAACAACAAATATAACTTATCGAATATATATGAAAATCTTGAGTTAAATAAATACTTACATATTACATAAAAATATATTAGCATATATATCATTTCGACTCTTACGGCAATTCCAAACATTATAAGAAATGTTGTTAAAGACACAGATACTAAACATAAAAGTGTAAAAATCTTAGTTTTAATATTTTTTTCAAAGATCAAAACTACAAGCAAAGAAAAAATAAAAGGTAATGAAAGCTCTTTTCTTGAAAAAAAGGTCATCGTAATACTAGATAAATTATACAATATATAACTTAAAAGAGACTGCCCTTCAAGCATCCCATTAGTTCTAGCAAAATTCCCGGGAGCCGTCATCATAACAATTCCAGCAATCACAAATGGTACAACAAAATATAAAGTATTTTTATTTAGTTTATCTTTTTTGAAAATTTGATGAATTATATAGTAAAAGCAAATGGTAAAAATTACCATGAAAAATGCTTCATTATATAAACCAAGAAAAATACCCAAAATAATACTTAATACTTTTGAGTGCTTGTTCTCTACGAAAAGAAAATAAAAACCCCATACAAGCAAGCTAATACCCCAAAGATACTGAATGCCTATGGTCTTCCACATTGCATTACCCAAAAAAGTATTCTCTATGAAGTAACCCATAAATAAACAAGCATATATAACGAACTTTCTAGATAAAATACTTACCTGATCTCTAAATATTAATTTATATAAGTAAACAACCAACACTGTTAATGCAAGTGCATTTAGCATATCTACAACATAAATCAAAGAAGGGTAACTTTTGTTAAAAAGAATATAAACTGGTAATTGTGCCGAAACTCTACCAGTCCAATATAAATAATCGCTTTTTAAATGGGCAAAAACTGTTCCATTATAAAGTGCATTTATATTTGAACGCCAAAGATCATCCATCATCAGAGGTTGGCATAAGTTTAGAACTAAGAAATAAGCAAATATCAAAACATAAATAAAAATTTGATATCTTAAATTTGATTTTGTACTGAACATCTATAAAGTTTAAACAATTTACATAATAGAAAACTATTATATATAATTTCTGATCAAAAATACTGACTTTTTCTAAAAAGTGCTGACTTAGCCTTGACACGGCACATGAATCAAAAGTTACCGTTGCTTCCTTCCGGACCTGGCGGGGTTCACAATCTATCATTGCGTGGAAACCAAGTCAGCGTTAGGTATATTACTAGATATATCCAAGAATTACAAGCTAACAAAGCAAATTCCATTATCTAAGATAAATTGGTATTATTATCAAAAATAGTTAAATTTAATCAATATTATGATAATAGTTATATCACCTGCTAAAAGTCAAAATTTTGAAACTGCAACGGCAAAATATCAATTTACACAGCCAATATTCAAAGATCAGATAACTAAGCTTATAAACACCCTTAAACACTATGAAGTTGATGAGATTGAAAAGCTAATGAAAATTAGTCCTAAATTAGCTGAAGAAGTATTTACTAAACATAATAACTTTGACCCTAAGAGTTATAACGAATCAAATTCAAAAGCTGCTATTTTTACATTTAGTGGAGACGTTTATAAAGGTCTTGAGGCAGATACACTAGATAAAGAAACTATCGAATATGCTCAAAATCATCTTTTGATGTTATCTGGACTGTATGGACTGATACGCCCTCTTGATTTAATGCAAGCTTATAGATTAGAAATGGGTACAAAAATTAAAATTGATGGAGAAATTCTATATAAGTATTGGCAAGATAAGATTACTGCTCAATTAAATGAATACTTCAGCCAGCAACAAAATAAAGTTTTGATAAACCTTGCTTCTAATGAATATTCCCAAGCAATAGATAAAAAATCGTTAGATGCAAAGTGGTTAAATATTGATTTTAAGGAGAATAAAAATGGTACATATAAGACTATAGGGATTCATGCTAAAAAAGCACGTGGCTTAATGACAAGGTACATTCTTGAAAATAGAATAGAAAATATCAGTAATATTAAAAATTTCAATATAGCTAACTATAAATATAGTCCAGAACTTTCAACTGAAAATCTTATGTGCTTTACGAGATAGTTTATGAAGATAAGAATACTCTCTTTAGGAGAAAAACCACCCAAATGGGTTAGTGACGGTTACGATGAATACAAAAAACGCCTAAGCAAATCAATCCCGCTTGAACTGATTGAATTGCCAATAGCTAAACGAACTAAAACTGGTAATCCCAAACTTTGGATGGAACAAGAAGCAAAAACTATCCTTACTAAACTTAGTGATTCTGATCACTTAGTAATTCTTGATGTTAACTCTAAAATAATTTCAACGGAAAAACTAGCTGAAAAAATGCAAAATTGGAAGTTTAACCATCCAAATGTTGTGATTTTAATTGGTGGACCAGATGGTATAGATCAAAGTATCAAAAATATTGCTAAAGAGAGAATATCCATATCAAAAATGACTTTCCCTCATCCTCTAGTACGTATCATTATTGCTGAACAGTTATATAGAGCCTATACAATATTAGAAGGTCATCCGTATCATAAATAACCACAAAACCTAGCTTTTGTACACCTATCTTTATGATTTAAATCTTTAATAGTCTGAATGTCACAAAAACTATACTGAGAAAATATATTTGCTATATCATTCGCTTGGGTGAAGCCATGCTCTATATATAAATATCCTCCTTGCTTTAGAAAAGCATCTGCTTGGGATATTATTGTTCTAATATCTGCTAAGCCATCACTCCCTGCAAATAAAGCTCTTGAAGGTTCATATTTCCTAACACTATCATCAACATTAGCATCGTCAATATCTATATATGGTGGATTTGATACTATGATGTCAAACTTAGTCTCATCTAAACTTTCATACCAACTACTTAGCATAAATTTAACATTAGTAATACTATTGGCATGAGCATTTTTTTTAGCAACATCTAGAGTCTTAGAGTATAAATCAACAGCCACAACTTGACTCTTAAGGAGCTCATCGGCCAAAGCTAAAGCAATCGCGCCAGAGCCCGTACCAAGATCTAATATTTTTAGTTGAGCATTATTATCTTGTATATCATCTAACACTGCAGCAACTATAACTTCAGTATCTGCTCGGGGTATAAGAGTATCTTTAGTTACATATAGCTTTTGATTCCAAAAATATTTATAACCAAGAATATAAGCTAATGGCTCGCCCGCTAAAAGACGTAAAATTTTCCCATTTATTTTTGTAAGTATGGCATTATCTAACTGCTTATCAGAATTTAGATAAAGATAAGTCTTATCAACACCCAAAACATCGCAAATAATCATTTGTAGATCATATTTTATTGATGAGTCACTTTGAGGAAATTTAGCTACAGCTGAAGCTAACAGTTGAGATATTGAGATATTACTCATCTGACATAGTTGCTAGAAGATCAGCTTGATGCTCTAAGATTAGTGGCTGGATAATACTATCTAGACTTCCTTCCATAACCTCATCAAGTTTATAAAGAGTTAAGTTAATACGATGGTCAGTAACTCTACCTTGAGGATAGTTATACGTTCTAATTCTCTCAGATCTATCACCACTACCTACTAGATTCTTACGTGTATCAGATTGCTCTTTTTGTTGTTTATCAATCTCTGCTTGTAGAAGTTTTGACTTAAGCATAGACATTGCAGCAGCACGGTTTTTATGTTGTGATCTTTGATCTTGACACTCGACAACTACACCTGTTGGGATATGCGTAATTCTAATTGCTGAATCAGTCTTGTTGACGTGCTGTCCCCCTGCTCCAGATGCTCTAAAAGTGTCAACTTTAATATCAGCAGGATTTATATCAATTCCCTCAACCTCATCTGCTTCAGGCATAACTGCAACAGTACATGCTGAGGTATGGATTCTACCTTGAGACTCTGTAGCTGGAACCCTTTGCACTCTATGGGCACCAGATTCAAACTTCAACTGAGAATATACACCATCACCATTTATCTTTGAGATAATTTCTTTATAGCCGCCATGTTCTCCTTCACTAGCTGAAATAACTTCTATTTTCCAACCTCTTTGCTCAGCATATTTTGAATACATCTTAAACAAATCTCCAGAGAATATCGATGCTTCATCTCCACCTGTTCCAGCTCTAATTTCCAAGAATATATTAGCGTCATCATTTGGATCACGAGGTAAAAGAAGTATCTGCAATTCGTCCTCAAGTCTTTCGATAGCCTCATTAGCTGACTTTAACTCTTCTTTTGCCATTTCAACAAGTTCGGCATCTTTCTCATTTAACATTTCATAAGCAGCTTCTTTATCTTCAAGAGCTTGCGTATATTCCTTAAATGCCTTTACAATAGGTTCAAGATGAGAATACTCTTTCGATAAATCTCTAAACTTATTCTGATCTGAAATAACGTCAGCCTCACCCAAAAGAACACTAACCTCTTCATGTCTTTCTATCAAACTCTGTAGTTTTACTTTAATAGAATCTTTCATTTACTTTTCCACATTTAAACCAAACATTCGTTTCATACATACAAGACAGTCACTTCTACCCTGCTTAGAAGCCTCTTTCATGCCAACAACAGGATAGTGTAATACTTTCTTTTTAATTTCATAAGCAAATCTCTTTAGTACTTCTTCAGGATCCTTACCATTTCTTATTTTTGCTAAGCTTTTTTCTAATGATAAATCCACTAAACCATCTGCTTTCTGAAACAGTTCCTTAATAGCACTATTAGAAATAATTGCCTTTTCTTTTTCTAAATAATCTTCTAATGATTTTACGATAATTTTTTGAGCTCTTGAGCTCTCATGCTTTCTTTTATCTTTATTACCTTCTATAACACTATTAATATCATCGACACAGTAATACGCATTCTGCTCTAGATCTCCAAGTTTAGGATCTAATACCTGCGGTATAGAAATATCAATAAAAACTCTTGGCTTTTCTCCTACATCTTCACATTTAACTATGTACTCAGTAACATTAACTGCTGCAATTATAATATCCGCTTTTTTAATTAGTTTAGACAAATCTGATAAATAATAGGCACTAGCATTACTAAAATTAGATGTAATTTTTTCGGCTTTCTCTATAGTTCTATTAGCTAGCATAATATGCCTAGGATTAAGAGCTGTTACGTGTCGAAATAAAAGCTCTCCTGTTTGGCCAGCACCTATTATGAGTACATTTTTAGCAGAAATATTATCCAATTGCTTTTTAGCTAAGCTAATTGCTGAGAATGCTACAGATACTGGACAATGCCCTATTCTAGTTTCACTACGAACTTTTTTAGCAGTTGCAAAAACTTTCTGAAAAACTCTATCTAATTCTTTACCTATAGCATGATTTTTTTTACTAAGAGTATATGAATCCTTAACTTGCCCTAATATCTGTGGCTCTCCTAAAACCATAGATTCCAAGCCACAAGCTAGTTTCATCAAGTGCATAATCACTTCTGTACCTTGACGTAATTTAAAATAATCTCTTATTTTGAAATCTGGATTCCTAACATATCCTTGCCACCAAACCAAGACATCATCAACGACTCTTAGATCTGTTATTTCAAGATATACTTCAGTACGATTACATGTTGATAGAATAACCGCATGGATGACATTATCTATTGCTAATATTGATTTATATAACATCGATACATCAAGCCCTGAAAGTGCAAACTCACTACGAACTTCTATTGGGGATTTTTTATAATCAATTGCTAAAGATATTAATGCCATGTTCAAATAATTTTTAAATGTAAATAACTAGTAATTAAACTTAGAAAAATAAATCAATATTCTAACATAAAAGACTCGAACATTACATTCCAATCTAATCAATAAACTTAGAACGTTGGCAACTTTTATGTTAAGATGTTGTAAGTTTACTATAAACAAACTTAATTTGTAGACGCTAATTAATTATGAAAAATCTATCTAAAAAACAAAGTCAAGCTCTCTATACTATAGCGGGTATAATAATTGTAGCTATCATCTGCGCTATAATTTTACAATTTTATAACTCGAATAATGAAAAAAAGATGTTTGCTGCATCTGATATGTACCAAAGAGCTCTGATTGCAAACGAAAATCCAAAATCTCCGACAGGTATAAAGATATCAAAATTTGAAGAGGTAACAAAAAACTATTCAAATACTAGTTTTGGAATATTTGCTAGTTGGCAATTAGCAGATTTATATATGGCTCCAACAGATCTAGATACTAAGAGTTTCAATATTAATATATCCAACCTTCCTAAAGCTATTGATGTATTACAACAGAGTGTCCAAAGCAACCCTGATGATAGCTTAACTGATATTACAAAAGTTAGACTTGCTAAACTATACATATCCAGTAATGACCCAGATAAAGCTATCAGTACGCTTCAAAGCATTAACTCTCTAGATAGCAATGCATACCCGTTAATGTTATTAGGCGAAGCTTATAGTGAGAAAAAAGATAAAGCTAAAGCATCAGAAGCTTGGAACAAAGCTCTAAAAGATCCTAACAGTTCACCTGAATTCAAGCAAATAATTACTCAACTTCTAAATAACGCCAATTAATCATGAAAAAATTATTTCTAGTAATAGTTCCATTGCTACTATCATTATTAGCTACTAGCTGTTCTACAAGTAATGTTCCTCCACCAACCCCGCTTGCTGAAAAACCTCCTAAGGAAGCAAAGGTAAAAGTTAAATGGAGTAAAAAAACAGGTAATGGCAACGGTGGACTACCCATTTATAATGTATCCCCTACTTATGCAAATAATACAGTATTTGTCCCCAACCAAAACGGTGTAGCCTATGGTTTATCAATTACAGACGGTAAAATAATTTGGAAACATGATACTGGTACCATACTATCGTCACAACCAAACACGATAGCAAATGCAGTAATTTTTGGGTCTGTAAAAGGTGTATTAACTGCTGTTGATCAAAAAGATGGAAAAATACTATGGCGTACTGATGCTCCAAGTAGCATTTTTTCTCAACCAACAATATATAGTAATCATTTATATACTCATACTCATGATGGTTCCGTAACATCTTTTGATGCCACAAATGGATCCAAAGTATGGAATGTAACGAATAACATACCAGAGATAACTCTACCAAGTGACTCATCGCCCATCATACTTAATGACACCGTGATGGTGGGGTCTGCTTTTGGTACAGTATTAGGCTTCACTTTAGAAAGTGGCGATAGAACTATTAACCTACCTGTTGCCATAGCACATGGCTCGTCCCCAGCTGACAAAATGGTTGATATTACAGCTAATCCAATGCTATACGGTAACTACCTAATTTTCGCTGCTTTTCAAGGAGCTATTGTAGCTCTAGATAAAGATACTGGCAAAATGCTTTGGGCAAAGAAAGCCTCTATAATCAATAATATGGCTATCAACAACGGTGTGATTTTCACAGCACAAGCCAATAGCGAACTCAAGGCTTATGATATCCAAACAGGGGATACTGTCTGGACCCAAAGTACACTAGAATGGCGTAAAATAACTGCTCCCATTTATTACAAAGGTTTAATAG
This sequence comes from Francisella sp. SYW-2, assembly GCF_008711475.1. NCBI lineage: Bacteria > Pseudomonadati > Pseudomonadota > Gammaproteobacteria > Thiotrichales > Francisellaceae > Francisella > Francisella sp. SYW-2. Next base: position 45,116 of record NZ_VXKO01000001.1, read on the forward strand.
TAGTTGCTGACTATCAAGGCTTCCTACATTTCTTTAACTCATTGAATGGAGATTACTTAGGTAGATACAAACTTACACCTAAAAGTGACTTTTTTGATTATGGAATTTCAGGACAGCTAGTTCCAACTGAAAAAGGTATACTGATAGAAGCTGACAGTGGAACAACATACTTAGTCGATGCTCATAGTGATAGAGTTATTTATGAAAATATCCTTGGCGACTACAAAGTCAACAGAGGCAAAAATGTCAAAGTCATATATCCTCTAGAGCAACCAAAATCAGGCTCTATTGAAAGCTCTCCGAAAGCTCTACCAAATAAAAAGGTAGACTCTAATAAAACCAGCAAAAACGATACTAGCTCAAAGTCTGCTACTGCTACTACTACAAACACTAAAGATATACAAAACCCAGCAAATCAAGAAATGATAAACTCAACCTCGGTATCAAATACCTCAACAAAGGCTGAGAAAAATGAAAATACTGACTCTTCAATAGCTGAAGGAGTTGTTACATCTAACAAAGTACAACCTACACCAAAAGGTAAAAATGCTACTATAATTATTGGTGATTTTAGTAAAGGCGACTCTGACTAATGTATAAAGGTATAAGACCATCAATTTTTATTCTAATACTAATGGTTTCACTAGGACCTTTTGGCGATACTATTTATGCTCCTGCCTTACCAGAGATCAAAACTATTTTAGGTACTGATTATCCACATGTACAACTAACCATCACTTCTTATTTACTTGGTTACTCAGTTAGCCAACTTCTATATGGTCCATTTTCAGATAGATTTGGACGTAAGCCTGTAATGCTAGTAGGCTCAAGCTTTTTTATCATTAGCTCAATAATATGTTTACTTAGTACAAATATTGATACTCTAATTTATGCAAGATTACTACAAGGGTTTGGTGCCGCAGCTGGAGGGGTTATAGCAACAGTTGCTGTTAAAGATGCTTTCAAAGTTAATGAACAGGGTGCTATATTTGCTATTATGAATATCGCTTTTGCTTTAGCTCCAGCGTTTGGCTCAGTTTTAGGAGTATTTCTTAGTCCTAACTTAATTTTTTGGATCCTACTAGTCGCAGCTACATTATTATTTATCAAAGTAGCACTTTTTTTCCCAGAAACTGTCAAGGAAAAAAACATGGATGCACTGACTATTAAATCATTCTTTCAGAACTACTTCTCTCTTTTTAAGGATCATCAATTCTTCTTTGCAACCTTTGTATTAGGAATAAATATTAGTGTGATATACGCATGTTTAGTTACAGCTCCAGATATATTTATCAATATATTGAAACTTGAAAAAGCTAATTTCCTATACTTACTTACAATTATGGTTACAGCAGTAGTATTAGGATCAATTATTTGCTCAAAATTAAGTCGCGTAATAGCATACAAGCATCTAGTTAATTTTGGTATGCTTTGTACTTTGATATCAGGAATACTCTTTATTTATGCCTTCCAAAAATTAACAGGACTAACTCTTTCTATAGCTTTAACCGGTGTTCTTTCTCTCACATTCATAGGTGTATCATTCAGTGTACCCTTATTAACACCCATAGCATTAGAAAACTTTACTACTACTGCTGGTGCTGCATCTTCAGTCATGGGGTTTATGCAGATGGGCATCGCTTCAATCACAACTGCTGTAATTAGTCAAATTCATTTTGGTAGTGAATTTACTTTAGCTTTTGCTTTTGTATTGCTACCACTTATTGGACTAATAATATTCTTCCCTTATAGTTGTTACTTCCTTAAGAAGTAAATATCCAAAGCCTTTATAGTCTTAGGCTTACGAATTAAAATAATTATATGATAGAATCTACTCTAAGTAATATATTTCAAATATTTAATAATTTATAAATGCAAAATTATAATGCTAAATCTATCGAGGTCCTCACAGGATTAGATCCTGTAAAAAAAAGACCTGGTATGTATACAAATACTGAAAACCCGAATCACCTTATACAAGAGATTGTTGATAACAGTGTTGATGAGGTTCTAGCGGGATATGCCAGTAAAATAAATATCACTCTACATAATGATAACAGTATAGAAGTTGCTGATGATGGTCGAGGTATGCCTGTAGATATTCATCCTGAGCATAAAATGTCTGGGATTGAGCTTATTATGACCAAACTACATTCAGGTGGTAAATTTAGTAACAAAAACTATACTCACTCAGGTGGTCTTCATGGAGTTGGAGTGTCCGTTGTCAATGCTCTGTCAAGCAAACTTGAAGCAGAAATCAAACGTGATGGTAATGTTTATCAAATAACTTTTGAAGATGGCCTAAAAACTAAAGATTTAGAGATCATTGATAGCGTTGGTAAAAAGAATACTGGTACTAAAATTAGATTTTGGCCTAACAAAAAATATTTTGATGATATCAAAGTTAATATCAAAGCTCTTAAAAATCTCTTGGAAGCCAAAGCCATACTATGTAAAGCTCTTACAATTAAATATTTAAATGAAATAAAAAAAGAAAGGATTACATGGCATTTTGAAACAGGGTTAAAAGGTTATCTTGATCATAAATTAGAGGCTGAAACACTTCCTCTTGAGCCTTTTATGATAGATAATTTTTCAAATGGTGATTCTTATTTAGATGCTGTATTTTGCTGGTGTGAAGATCCTTTAGAAAGCATCAAAAATAGTTATGTTAATCTAATTCCAACACCGCAAGATGGCACACATGTTACAGGTCTTAAAAATGGAGTTTATGATGCAATTAAGGCGTATATTGAAAAAAACTCTCTTGGAGCAAAGAACATCAAAGTTACAGCTAATGATTCCTTTGCTAAATTAAACTACGTAATATCAGTAAAAATAACAAATCCTCAATTTGCAGGACAAACAAAAGAGAAACTTTCCAATAAGGATGTAACATCATTTGTAGCCACTGCTGTCAAAGATTTGCTAACAATATGGCTAAACCAAAATCCTGAAGAAGCGCGTCAAATTATTGAAAATATTAATAGTATTGCTCAAAAAAGAATCAACGCTGATAAAAAAACAGCTCGTAAGCGTATTATGAATACTTCAATTCGGTTACCCGGCAAGCTTACAGACTGTATTAGCTCTGATGTTAGTTCTACTGAACTTTTTATAGTAGAAGGTGACTCCGCTGGAGGCTCCGCTAAACAAGCTCGTGATAAAAACTTTCAAGCCGTCCTACCTCTTAAAGGTAAAATCCTAAACAGCTGGGAGCTTGATGCAGATACCATTATGAACTCTCAAGAAGTTCATAACATCGCTACAGCAATTGGTGTTGATCCAGATAGCGAAGACATCTCTGGTTTAAGATATAATAAGATCTGTATCCTCGCCGATGCTGACTCTGATGGTCTGCATATTGCCACTCTTTTATGTGCCATGTTTCTTAAACATTTTAGAAAACTTATCGAGTATGGGCACATTTATATAGCCCAACCACCACTATTTAGAGTTGATATTGGTAAGAATACCTTTTATGCTCTTGATGAAAATGAAAAAGAAAAAATTTTAGCTGAAAATTCTAAACTAACTGGCAAAATAAATATCATGCGTTTCAAAGGTCTTGGCGAGATGAATCCTATCCAATTACGTGAATCTGCAATGGATGTTTCATCGAGAAGACTTTTACAGCTTACAGTTTCTAATACTTATGATGATGCTGAAATTTTAGATATGCTTTTGGCGAAAAAAAGAGCCAAAGACCGTCGTGATTGGCTTGAAAATCATGGTGATAAAGCTGAAATTGAATAAATTTTGTAATTTATTTGCAAACTTCAGCTAATCTTCCTGTCATCACCCCTAAGATAGCATCATCTGTTTCATTCATTCCTTTGCCCGTAGCCAATATTGCAATATTTTTGATAGTATCTTCTACATCATCACCAACAATACCGTCATGTGGAGTTACCGTATTACCAAGCATTGCAGCATTTACAGCATCAAACGCTGCATATACGGAGTTTGCTATCTTAATAGAGCATGATGAATTAGCGCCATCACACATAATACCAATAATTCCTGCTAAGGCATTAATAATAGATTTCTCAACTTTTTCTTCCGATAGTTCTAGCATCATTGCAAGACCACCAGCAATTCCTGCTGATGCGCATGTAGGACCACATAACGCAGATAGTCTACCGATACGTGACTTTATATAAACCGTTGATACAATTGCAAAAAATAAAGCTCGATAAAGCTTATCTTGAGACTTACCTTTTGACTTAGCAAATTCGATCAATGGTAAAGATAATGTTAAACCTATATTACCACTACCCGCAGCTGTCATCACAGGCAAAGCCGAACCGCCCATCCTAGCATCACTCCCAGCCGATGCTGCAGCTGCCGCACGATTACGGATATCATCACCATAGAAACCGTTATCAATTCCTGAACGAATATTTCTACCTGTTTGGATACCGTACTGATGAGCTAAGCCTTCATTAGATATATTAGAGTTATCTTTAACAATTTTATCTAACATATCACTAATTTTAGATGTATCTAATTGTAATGCGATTCCATAAATCTCTTTAATTGAAAATTTAGAAATTATTTCATCAACAAGATTACTCTTATTATCTTCATCATTAACTTCATAAATAACTTCATCGTTCTTTTTGATTAAAGTAATATTTGTATGTGTATATTTAAACTCAACCACAACCTTATCTTCGTTGTGATATGCTTCTATACGTATATATAGTTTTACAGGTACAGATGCATTAAACACTTTAATGCAATCTTTATCTAGATATTTTTGTACTTTTGGTAACTCTGCATCAGTCACTCCAGAAATAACCATAAGCTCTTTAGCTGCGTTCCCTACGATTGTACCCATTGCAACAGAGGCTTCTATACCAATCATTCCACCACTATTCGGTACAGTTACGCTTTTTACATTTTTAATCATATTACCAGAGGCAAAAACATCTATCCTATCAGGTATATGCCCTAGCACATCTCTTGTTTTTGCAGCACAATACGCCAAAGCAACTGGCTCCGTACAGCCTTCTGCTGGCACAACTTCTTTGTACAACAAATCTATTAACTGTTGTTCTCTACTCATCTCTGCGACCTCCTTTAGACTTAAAATCTACTTTTTCCCATTCAAAAAAACTACCTGGATCTGTTTTTCTACCAGGAGCAATATCACTATGAGCTGCGATATCAATCAAGCTTGGATAACTTTGTTGTAAATCTTTTAATAAAATATTGAGCGACTCATATTGCTGTTGACTATACAAACTACTATCAGTGCCTTGCAGCTCTATCCCTATCGAAAAATCATTACATCCTTCTTGACCATTGAATTGACTTACTCCAGCATGCCAAGCCCTATCAGCCACGGATACAAACTGTATTACATCACCATCTCTTCTAATATAAAAATGTGCTGATACCTCAACACCTTGCAAACTCAAGAAGCTCCCATGTTGCTTACAATCAAGTTTATTAGTAAAAAGTTTTTCAACATTAGTATTATTGTACTCACCTTCCGGTAAACTTATACAATGTATAACTACTAGACTGATGATACTACTATTAGGTCTTTGATTAAAATTTGAGCTTTTTATACACTTAGCCTTTTTATACCAGCCCTGATCAAACATCTTAGTATTTAAAATTACTTACAATAGTATTATACTTTATCAACTAATTTGGTAATTTTGAATAAATTTAGCTATGAAATGTCTTGATTGTAAGCTTGCAAAAAGAACTTTTTTATACGGTATCGTAATATTAATTGTTGTATCACTCAGTTATAGCTTCTTAGATATAAAAGTAGCAAACTTTATACATACTAGTGACTTTTTTGGCACTGGAATTAGTACAGTAGCTGCTATGACATCTAAAGTATTCTCCCCTAAGGTTTGGGCTATACTTGCAATTATAGTAACACTAATTTGTATATATAAGCATATAACCAAAAACCCTTCAGAGAAGCTTTATATTATGTCATTAACTTTGATAATGACTATTATAATTACTACCATAATAAAAATCATACTAGCAAGATACAGACCAGAAATGTTACTTTTTGATAATAGATATGGATTTCACTTTTTCTCTCTCAAAAAGGCCTATAACTCTATGCCATCTGGCCATACAGCATTAACTTTTGCTGGCTTACTTGCGATAGCCAACTTTTTTGATAAAAAATTTATCACTGTCATAGCTTTGGTAATATGCTGTTTTGTTGCTACTAGTAGAATTATTATATTAGATCATTTCATTTCTGACGTAATTCTTGCTGGATACATAGGTATTTTTACCTACTTATGGTCAAAAGCATTTGTTGAAAACAAAAGATTGAACAAATAATCAATTTATATATTCTTTGAAATAGGTCAAAGCTTTTCTATAAACCTCTTGCTTAAAGTAAACCACATGATTTATTGGATACCAATAACTTACCCATCGCCAATTATCAAACTCAGGCGAGTCGTTAGCCTCCAAGTTAATATTATTTTCTGAAGTTTTTAACCTTAGTAAAAACCATTTTTGCTTCTGCCCTATACATACTGGCTCACGACTTCTTACCAACGAATCAGGAATGTCATATTTAAACCAGTCTCTAGTAGATGCAATCACTTCAACATCATGAGGACGTAAACCTATCTCTTCATACAATTCCCTATACATCGCTTGTAAAGGCGTCTCACCTACTGCGACTCCACCTTGAGGAAATTGCCATGAAGTTCTACTCTTTCTTTGACCCCAAAACACTCTATTTTGTCTATTTAGTAAAACTATCGCTACATTTGCTCGATACCCACTTTTATCTATCATTATTCAAAGAAAACTATCTTCTTCCTAACCTTATTGTAAACTAATTTTTGTAAGTTTGATAATTTATAATTATATTTAGTTCATAACAATAGCTTCCATAAATATTAATAAAATGAGCATTTTTTGATTCTTTACTTATCTTCATCAGTCAAATCATTTAACATAGTTATTAATACTCAGATAAACACTCTTAAAATAGTGATTCCGAACACTCTTAGTAATTGCTTTTTTATACAAGCTAAACAAACACCTAATAATATAGCTATTGCTGATGAAAACATTGAGCTTACATATCAGCAAACAGCTAACCAAATTATAAATCTAGCGAGATACTTGTCAGAAAATGGCTATAATCATAATAGTATAATCTCTATATATAGTTCAAAACGATATGAAATTATCATTGCCTTTTTAGCAGTATCAAGTATAGGAGCAAGTTGCGTACAGTTAGATAAATCATTTCCTTTACCTTTGCTTAAAGATATTATTAACGATACAAACTCAGACCTAATCCTATGTGATGAGATACCAAATATTAAATCAGTTAAATGTATAAATTATATAAGTATCATCTCAAAATGTGATGACTCTAAGATTCAAGTACCTACTGATATAAACATAGATCCAGAAAAAGATTTTTGGCTAGTATACTCATCGGGTACTACAGGTAAAAATAAAGGAATTTCAATATCTCATAGAGCGATACTTGAATCATACAAGATTAGAGAAACTATCAAACCATATGATAGTGGTAGTTCGATTGGTTGTAATATTTATTATCTCTGGGAAGCATTTAGACCCTTATTAAAAGGCGGAAGAACTAATATAATTCCAGATACAGTTCTTTATGATTTTAAAGCTCTTGCAAAATATATCAAAAACAAGAAGATTAATGAGATTCTTTTTACACCTTCGTATATTGAAACTTTATTATCAACCTCTGAAGACACTGCTATAGAAATATTTAATAATATTGATACATGCTGGTTAAATGGTGAAGTAGTTTCTAGCTGGTTACAATACAAACTAGAAAAATTCATGAGCTCCACAAATATATATAATCTGTATTCCATATCTGAATGTCACGATGTTGCAGTATACAAATTACACCCAAATGATAAATATTTAGAAGAAGATGGCATTGTACCTGTTGGTCATGTACTACCAAAGGTTGATGCTGTCGTACTTAATGAGAATAAAGAAATAGTTAAGAATGGTCAAAAAGGAGAAGTATATATCCATTCTATAGGATTAGCTAATGAATATATTAACAGGCCTGATCTGAATGCAGAAAGATTTATCTCTGCAGCAAATAGCCCTATCAAAAAGCGACTTTATAAAACTGGAGATTTTGGTAAGCTCTCAGATGATGGACAATTAATAACAATATATGGTCGATGTGATTATATTATCAAACTAAGAGGCTATACCCTTTCACTACCATTTATTGAATCAGTTATAAAAGATAAACTCGACATAATGCACTGTATAGTCGATAAAACTGGTGCTACAAGAATGTCAGAATCACTGATTGCATATTTAGAGATCCCCAAAGAGAATCAAGATACTTTTCGCCAACAGTGGAATCTAAAAGATAACAATAAGCCTTCTAAAAAACTACTAGACAAAATTGCTCCTCATCTAGCTCACTACATGCTCCCTAAATATATTGTTCTACTCGATGAAATACCTCTTAATAGATATTCAAACAAGCTTGATAGAAATAGTATCAAATATGACGATTTAATCATTGAAACTCAAGAAGTTCAAGCAATCAATAATTTGCAAGAATATAAAAGATTATGGTCAAATATCTTAAATATATCTGAAGATGATATATCTCTAACAAGCTGTTTTTTTGAGCTTGGTGGATCATCCTTATCTGCAATGTTACTTATAAGTAATCTAAAAGAGTTTGGCTTTGATATTAGTATCAGTAATTTTGTTGAAAAAAGTTCTTTGCAAGATAGTTATAATCTAATAACAAATAATCAATCCTCAATAAAACAAGAGATCACCCAAGAGATCTTAGATGACATTAATAAATTTACAACTGCAATAAGGCCAAATATTTGTCAAGATTCATCCTCAGCCAATACTAAAAATATCTTATTAACAGGCACAACAGGATTTTTAGGTTCTCACCTTCTAGCTCACTTAATATCAAATGATGAAATACAAACAATTTACTGCTTGGTAAGAGCTACAGATGAAAATCAAGCGAGACAAAGAGTCGAAAAAACTCTTAAAAAACTTAACGTTAAAACAAACTCAAAAATAGTCTATTTAAATGGAGATATTACTAAAACAAACTTTGGTTTAGATAGTAAAAAATGGTTAGAACTATCTAAAAATATAGATACAGTTATTCATACAGCAGCTTCTGTTAACCTACTATTACCTTATAATGCTTTGAAACCAAGCAATCTTGATGGAACAGCACATTGTATTGATTTTTGTCTTACTAATAAGAGTAAACATTTAATATACATATCCACTAATGGAATATTTCCATTACATCTAAATAAAGTTTTTGATGAATCTAATTCCATTAATTGGATTGAATCACTAGAGTCTGGCTACTCGCAAACAAAGTGGGCAGCAGAAAAACTTGTTCATAAAATGATTGAAAAAGGTCTTAATGCAAGTGTTTTAAGACTAGGAAATATCTCACCTCAAACACCTAGCTATATAAATAAATCTGATACGAACTGGTTACTACTAAAAGAAATAATTACTCAGAAAAAAGTACCTCAAAATATAAACTTAGAAATGACTCCAGTAGATCATATAACTAAGATTGTAGAACATCTTATATTGACTAAACCAGACTACAACATCCTTAATATTACTAACAAAAATTTTCTTAACGCAAACATATTAGCTAAATGTTTCAATTATGAAACTATCGAATATAATAATTGGCTTGATGCTATTATAGATGGCTCAACAAAATTCTTAGCAAAAGATAAGCTAAATATCGACTCATCAATATGTAACTATGATAGAACCAATTACCAAAGAATCATGAAAGAAATCAATATCAATTATCCAAAAATAACTGCTGAATATATAAATAATATTTTTCTAGGAGGTAAAGATGAGCTTACTTACAAATAAACATGTATTAATAGTCGGTGCCTCTAGTGGTATGGGTAAAGCTATTACTAATGCATGCAGAGAAAAGCAAATGAAAATATCTTTATGCTCGCGTCGTGAAATTGATATTCAAGGTGATAATGTATTTTTTCAATCAGTAGATATCCAGAATTTAATTCAAGTAGAAAGTTTTATAAACCAAAGTATAGATAACTTTGGTGAATTTGATTATGTCATTAACTGCGCAGGTGTTATGTATTATCAATGTATAGAGAATAGAAATTACCAAGAATGGATAACTACCATAAATACTAATGTCATAGGATTTACTAATCTTTTATACTCTGTACTACCATCACTAATCAAAAATAAAGGCATGCTAATCAACATAACATCTGATGCTGCTAGGCAAGCCTTTCCAGGTCTAGCGATTTACTCGGGTTCAAAGGCTTTTATGGAATATACACTTAGAGCCATTCGTTTGGAGTTAATTCATAAAAATGTCAGAATTATCAACATCCAACCAGGTAATGTTGCTACTCCATTGCAAAACATGTCTACAGATAGTGAGGCTGTCAAAAAATATGCTAGCGATGATTCAGGTAATTTCATACAGCCACAACAAATAGCTGAGACAATAATTTTTGCGATGAATCAACCTAAAAATGTTGCCATAAATGAAATACTAATAGAACCTCAAAAAGAGCCTATCAGCGGATAACTTCAAACTATATAAACATCTATACTTGTAATATTTCATTCAATTAGCTAATGTATAGATAAATTATTCTTATTCTCAGGTTTTTTAGTTTGAATTTTAAAAAACGAGCTTTTCTATTTGGCTCGCTATCTGGAATATTTTGGGGTCTTGACTATACATTAGCAGGACAAGTTCACACACTTCTCACAATGACTTTTTTAGTTTCAATGTGGCTTACATCCATACATGATTTGGGAGTTGCAGCAACTGTTAGTGTCGTATCAAAATCATCTGTAAAAAAAGTTAAAGACCTAAAGCTTTGGCAAATTATAAGTATATGCTGTATCCCGCTTCTAGGTGGACTTGCGATGACTATGTACATGCTTTCGACAAGAGATATCTCTACTGGGACGGCAATCATAATATCATCATGCTATCCTGCTGTAGGAATGATAGGCGCGAGAATCTTTCTTAAAGAAAGCTTAACTCCTCTGAAAATATTAGGATTTATAATTGTTTTAATTGGTATTACCCTAACAGCATATAATGAATTATTTGATCAGGCAAATAGCATTATAGGTCTTAGCTTTGCAATTTTAGCAGCTATTTTTTGGGGACTAGAAGGCGTTATCTACAAAATGGTGTTGAATGCTGATGTCTCGGCAAATACATTACTTTTTCTACGTAAGACCTCTACAATTATAATATTCTTACCATTCACTTGGATTATAATCGATACAGTTAGTATTTATGTGCTATTACTTATAACCGCTATTGGTGTTGTTGGTTATATTGCAGATCTAGCATATATGCAAGCATTTAAGTACTCAAATGTAACTTTAGCAATGTCACTAAATATTACTTACATTATTTGGGGGCCTTTATTTGCATTTATATTATTCGATCAAAGTATAAGTATTCTACTTCTTATAGCTTGTGCAATTTTAATATTCATAGGGAATTATCTAATATTTAAATCAAAATCAGTTTATTAAAAGACTGAATTTTCTCCGTATAAATAATTAGGTAATTGAAAGGTATAAAGAGCATAACCTCCGACTAGATCAGATGATTGATCTCCTATCGAGATAAGTATCTTATACCCTAGAGATTCAATATAAGCCCTTCTCTCTGCCTTAAAATTTTTAAAGCCCTTGGAATCATATTCTGTCAAGTTATCTGGAAAAACAAATACATCTTCAAAATCTACATAACCAGCATTAGACAATGCCTGTTTTGTCGCTTCTAGATGCTTAGCAATACGCGCACTTATGAAAAATATTTTAAGTCCTTTAGCAAGACAGTAAAGATAGAAGTCTAAAGTAGCCTTGATTGGATAAGCACTAGTTTTTGCAAGTAGTTCATCCCAAATTTGATGATTCTCCTGTTGAGGAAAGCCTACTTCTCTAAAAGGATAATAATGATTCAATGAAGTTTCATCGATATCAAGAACTATGGCATGATTTTTTAATGAGGATTGAGCATCTATTATTTGCTTAGCTTTTTCAAGAATACTTCTTACCTCATCTTCATGAGCTTGACTCTCATAATAAGAAATAACTTGTTCTTGTGTCATATATACGTTTATTTTAGACCTAATTCTTTCAATCTTTCTTCTAGAAATATTCCAGCTTGAGGATATTTTTCAGATAGATATACTTCTGGTTTAGGGTGTATAAAGCAAGGTGTTGAAACTCGATCAAGATTCTCTATTTCACCTTCTGGCTTTACAACTCTATGCTTAGTTGCAATATACTCACCATTAGTCATTTCTTGAAGCATGTCACCGATATTTATAACTAGAGACTCACTATCACATGGCACATCATACCATTGATTAGTTACTGGCGATAAAACTTGTAAACCTGGTGAAGAAGCTATTGGCAACAATGTAATTAAGTTGATATCTTCATGGGCTGCAGCTCTTACTGCACCTGGCTCTTCATCACCTTTCATAGCAGGATAATGTAATATTCTTAACAACGTACTTTCATAAGAAACAGTATCTCTTAATCGTTGTGGTAGCTTACTAGCAACAGCTGGATCCATATGCTCATCTATCCATTCAAGAAGTGTCTCGCCAAGCTTCATCATTTTTTCAAACATTTCTCTAGCTGCACCACTTACTTCCTCAGGATATCGACCATTAGGAAAATATAAATGATAGAAGTGCTTAATGTCTTTTACTGTTTCACCCTTTGCAACCTCAGAGACATCTTTTGGAAAATATCCATCTTGATTTTCAACATCAAATAAATATTTATCAGCATCACCTGACTTTAAAAAATCTTGCCATTCATTATATACAGTTTGGATAAGATTCCAATCAATAGGATGAGTCTTTAAAACCGCAAAACCAGTTTCTTTCAAAGACTTTGTAAACTCTTCGGCTGCATTATCTGCATAGTAATCAACGCTACGAATATTCATTTTTACTCCATATTTTTAGAGGGAAACAATTCAAGGACTGCCTTTAATTATATCAATAATACTTTTATGTTTCATTAACTTGATGATATCTTAGATAGGAAAACTTAATCAAATAAACTTCTATAGCTTCTTCTTTATTTTTCTACGCAAATATATCTCTAACTTATCAAGTGATCTTGCAAGTTTTTTACTTATTGCAATAAATGGTAATAAAGCTAATCCTATAAAAAATAATCCTGGTCCAGGAGTAAATAGCATAATTAGACCAAGTATCAAAGCCACAATTGAAATTATTAAAAACATTAATAAAACCAGAGGATTTGATAATTTTTTACGAGAATATCTGTGCAATAAATAAAACCTTTTTCCTGGTTTAGCTTTTACTATACTTTTAAGTTTCAGTATCACTTTTAAACATACCTTCTAAGTTAAGCAAATAACGCTAGCTCTAATAATTTTAACCTCTTGGATGATGTTTTTGGTATATTTCTTGTAAGCGATTTTGAGATATATGTGTATAAATAGTTGTTGTTGATACATTACTATGACCTAACAATAACTGAACCGATCTAAGATCGGCACCATGATTGAGCAAATGTGTTGCAAAAGCATGTCTTAGAGTATGTGGCGATATATCTGTGTTTATGCCCGCAATAAGCGCATAGCTCTTAATACGATGCCAAAAAGATTGACGAGTTATTCTCTTTGAATGTTTGCTAATAAAAACAGCTTTCTCTTTAAAATTTTTAGCTAAAGACTCGCGCGACTCTTCAAAATACTTATGTAAATATTCAAGAGCATACTCTCCTATCGGCACAATTCGCTCTTTCGAGCCTTTACCCATGACTTGTATTACCCCGACATTCAAATCAATATCATGAGTATTTAGCCCAACCAACTCACTAACTCTCAAACCTGTGGCATACATAAGCTCTAGCATTGCCTTATCACGAATACCGATATCATCTGTTAAATCAGGAGCTTGAAGTAGTCTTTCGACATCAGTTTCTGTCATATCTTTAGGCAACTTTTTAGCTAACTTCGGCAAGGTTAATTTTGTAGTGGGATTAGTAGTAACTTGTCCTGTCGATATAAGCCAGTTATAGAATTTGCGTAATGTAGATATCATACGCGCATTAGACCGACTACTATAGCCATTCTTAGAACGATAAGATATAAAAGCATATAACTGCTCAAAATCAAGACTAACTAATTCTGCTTGCGAGAAATAATTTTGTAAAAACTTTAGATCTGTACGATAAGATGAAATAGTGTTTTGGCTTAAACCGTGCTCAAGCCAAAGATTATCAAGAAAAGCATCAACAGCTGTAGACACTTTTTGATTTTCCTAGAATTATACTTTTTCTTTAATTCTAGCAGCCTTACCAGTAAGACCTCTCATGTAGTATAGCTTAGCTCTACGTACATCTGCTCTCTTCTCAACAGTGATACTATCAATCAAAGGTGAATGCGTTTGAAAAGTTCTTTCTACACCCATACCTGAAGACATTTTTCTCACTGTGAAAGCAGAGTGAAGACCTCTGTTTCTTTTTCTAAGAACAAAACCTTTAAAAGCCTGAATTCTTTGCTTATCACCTTCTCTAATCCATAGATTAACAGTGATTGAGTCACCTGGATTAAATTCTGGAAGATCTGTTCTGATTTGTGACTTTTCTACTAATTCAACAAATTTATTTTTCATTATTTTCTCCTTTTGTGCTTACCATATCCATTTTATAATCATTTATAATTTGCTTATCTTCTTCAGATAGGCATAGGCACTCGATTAAATCTTTACGACGCTCATAAGTCCTTATCAACTTCTGTTTACGCCTCCATTTCGCTATTTCCTTATGATTACCAGATAACAAAACACCAGGTACTGAGTTACCATCAGGCAAAACAGCTGGCTTTGTATAGTGTGGGTAGTCCAAAAGACCATCATAAAAAGAATCCTCAATCATGGAATCCTTGTTACCCAACACATCTGGCAATAGTCTTATTAAACTATCCATAACTAGCATAGCAGGGAGCTCACCACCACTTAATACAAAATCACCTACAGAGATTTCCTCATCAACATGATCTTGTACAAGGCGCTCATCAACCCCTTCATATCTGCCACAAAGTAGTATCAGTGAATCATTTTGCAAAAGCTCAAGAGCCTTCTCATGATTAAACACACCACCCTGAGGTGACAAGTATACTACTTTTGCATTATAACCTAAAGTACTTTTTGCTTCTTTAATAGCTTCAGATGAAGGTTCATATTTCATAACCATACCAGCGCCACCACCAAAACTAGTGTCATCTACAGTAGCATGCTTATCTGTTGCATAACTACGAGGGTTAAAATAATTTATAGATATTTTAGAGTCTTTAACTGCTCTAGCAGTAATCCCGAAATCACTTATTGCCCTAAACATTTCTGGAAATATAGATATTATTCCGAATTTCATTTTGAACACCTATTCTAAATCTTCCCTAATTGTATTACCTAGAACAAACAAACACAAATATTTGAGAGATAAAATACACTTTGTAGCAATGAATGTACATTAACGATTAGTATTTTATAAAATACGATAGCGCAGTGCTAAGTGATTTTACATACTTTTTTCGAGATAAAAAGAATATGTCGCTAATGCTTACACAGCAAGTAGCGACATATTGTTAAGAAAAAATTATTGACTAATAATCATATTCCCAATCAACAACTATTTTTTTAGACTCAAGATCTTGGCTAACTATATATTGCTTAACATAAGGAATTAAGTATTCACCAGAATCATTCTTACAAACAAGAACCTCGTTAGCTCCAGTTTCAATAATATCAATGACATTACCAAATGAATCATTAGCTGTATTAACTACTGAGCAACCTATCAAATCCTTGAAATAAGCTTCATCTTCTTCAACCTTAGGTAAGGCTTCTTTTGGTACACCAATTAGGGAATTTACATATTTCTTAGCTACTTCTGCACTATCAACACTAGCAAGTTTAATATACAACTTATCCCCTCTTCTAAAAACACTTTCTTCTTTGAGGGGTTGCCAAATATTATTAGCTGGCAATTGAATATACCAGTCACCATAGCTTAAAAGAGTTTCAATTGAATTCGCCAAAGGATATAAATTAAGCTCACCATCAAGCTTATATGTAGCACCAATCTTAGCTATTTCTACGAAGTCCTGTGACATAAAAGAAAAATTATTATGAAAATGATGCTATTAAGCAACTTTTTTTGCTTCTTTGATTAAGCTAGCTACTCTATCTGAAGGCTGAGCACCTTTAGCAAGCCAAGCTTCAGCTTTAGCTACATCAAGCTTTAATCTTTCTTCACCACCTTTAGCTAAAGGATTAAAGAAACCTAGCTTCTCGATAAATCTACCATCTCTTGGGCTTCTTTTATCAGCAACTACGATTCTATAGAAAGGACGCTTTTTAGCTCCACCACGAGCCATACGAATTACTACCATTTATTATTCTCCGGTTTTATCTTTTTATATTTCAAACTTTTCTTAGCTAAGCTTAGCAGCCATAAACCTAGCAAAAATTATGCAAAAATTTAATAGCAATACTTTAAAGTCTCTTAACCAAAATGTCAATAGTTGACTTTACATAAACATAATATATAATACCCGAAGTCGCTGAATTTAACAAACAACTTGCTTGCGACACTAAATAATAAGCTAAAGCGTTTCTACTAAATTTTATAAAAGATTTTCTAGAAACCTTTTAGCAAAACTAAAAGGGAGAACGAAATGTCAAAAAATTATTTATTCACATCCGAATCAGTTTCAGAAGGACATCCAGACAAACTAGCTGATCAAATTTCAGATGCCATCTTAGATGAAATCCTAAAACAAGATAAAAATGCTCGTGTAGCATGTGAAACTCTTGTAAAAACAGGCATGGCTCTAGTTGCTGGTGAAATCACAACTTCTGCATGGATAGATATT
This sequence comes from Francisella sp. SYW-2, assembly GCF_008711475.1. Taxonomy (NCBI): domain Bacteria; kingdom Pseudomonadati; phylum Pseudomonadota; class Gammaproteobacteria; order Thiotrichales; family Francisellaceae; genus Francisella; species Francisella sp. SYW-2. The sequence goes on from NZ_VXKO01000001.1 coordinate 62,103, forward strand.
GAAGAGTTAGTTAGAAAAGTAATTGTTGAAACAGGTTACGATGACGCAAACAAAGGTATCGATGGAAGGACTTGCTCAGTTATAAATGCTATTGGTAAACAATCAGGCGATATTGCCCAAGGTGTTGATCGTGGATCACTAGAAGACCTTGGTGCCGGAGATCAAGGGCTCATGTTTGGTTTTGCGACGAATGAAACTCCTACTCTTATGCCTTCTGCTATTTACTACTCTCATCTGCTAATGAAAAAGCAAGCTGAGTTAAGAAAATCAGGAAAACTTGCTTGGTTAAGACCAGATGCAAAAGCTCAGGTTACACTTGCTTACGAAAATGATAAACCTAAATTTATTGATACAATCGTAATTTCCACTCAGCACAATGAATCAATCTCACAAAAAGATCTTCATGATGCTGTAATAGAAGAAATTGTAAAAGAGGTAATTCCTTCTGAGCTAATTACAAAAGATACGAAGTATCACATCAATCCAACAGGTGTATTCTTAATAGGAGGTCCTCAAGGAGATTGCGGTCTTACGGGTAGAAAAATCATTGTTGATACTTACGGTGGAGCAGCTCATCATGGTGGTGGTGCATTCTCTGGTAAAGATCCATCTAAGGTAGATCGTTCTGGTGCCTATATGGGTAGATATATCGCTAAAAATGTTGTTGCAGCTGGCCTAGCAGATAAATGCGAGGTTCAAGTAGCATACGCGATTGGTGTGGCAAAGCCAGTATCACTTATGATTAATACATTTGGTACAGGCAAAATTACTGATAGCAAAATTGAACAACTAGTTTCAGAAACTTTTGATCTTAGAGTCGGTAAGATTATCGAAAATCTTGATCTACTTAGACCAATTTATCGTAAAACCTCTAACTATGGCCATTTTGGTCGTGAGTTACCAGAATTCTCTTGGGAAAAAATAGATAAGGCAGATAATCTTAAGTCTGCTGCTAAAATCTAATTTATTCTTTATACTCTCTATATTTCAATAAAATCAACCACCTATATTATTAGAATCTATTACAATAATATGACAACACTTTGTGAATATGAAAATGATTAGCTTTTTATTAAGAGTTTATAACTAACCTTATATATTATTTATATAATATTGAGAATAATTATATAAACTCGTATGCCACTATACTCCAGCATTTCTAGTATCTATTTTTCAATCTAATCGAAAATACAAAATAATAGCAAAAAGACTTATATTAGGAAATATAATTGGCTCAATTAGAAATTTTAAGATAGACTTTTATAGGCGCTCATGAAATTTCTAAGTCAGATGGCTCTGACTAGATTAGATAATTTAATAGTTCGTTAATCACTAAATATTTATATCTTAAGAGTAGTTCTTGAAAGCAACAAGTCTAAATACCCCTTACTAGTTTCTATAAAGTTATAGCATATTTTGGTTATAAAGCTCGTTAAAAGATTATAGACACACCTTTTTGGATATAGTATCAAGGCAATATTACATTCTGTTAGAGCTTGACTACAGAATCTAGTAAATAGCTTAGATATGAACCATTTAGTCAATTATCACTTAAATTATTATGTGCATTAAGAACAAATTTACTAAATAACCTACAACGTTTGATACATAGTTTTAAGACTTATATTTATAAAAGATTAGAGGGAAAGTTTTTGAAAGAGAATACTTAAGAAATATTTATTTAGATTATGCTGTCGTACTAGCTTTATTATATTTTTTCTTTGCTTGAATAAATTCAATTTTTAAATCTTTATACTTTGATTTAATTTCTCTTATATCAGCCTTAGATAATACATTCTCTTTCTTAGCTTTTAAGTATTCTTGCTTAGCACTATACATATTTTTGACATTTGTAACTAACTTAGCGTACATTTCTTCAATACCTAAGTGGAATGTTTTATTCTTTTTAGTTAATGCCTCATCAAGTTTAACCTTTGCTTTTGCAATTTCAATCAAATGCTTAGGCGTAGTTTTAAGATCATAGCACCAACCTATCTTTGCTAATCCAGCAATGAACCATTTAGAAGGATCAAGATCAAACCATCTTATACCATTTCTATAGTCTCCGGCAAAAGCATGATGATAATTATGATAACCTTCTCCACCAGTTACAATAGCTGTTATCCAACTATCTCTAGCTGTGTTTTTTGTAGAGTATGGTCTTCTTCCTATAGTATGTGCTAAAGAGTTAATACAAAAAGTCGCATGATGAACTAATACAACTCTCAATAGACCTCCCAAAATTAAGAAGCCCAAAGCACTATGCCAAGCAGCAGTTAATGTACCGCCAGATAAGAAACCAAAAACAAATCCAAGCAGCGCAGGTAAACCAAAACATGCTAGAATAGCTAGCACAGTATAGTTATTGTGCTGATATACCAATGCCTTATCTTTCAATAAATCATTAATACCTCTAATTTCTTGAACATCTGGGCTACTATGTCTTAGCAACCAACCAAAGTGTGAAAACCAGAATCCTCTTGTCGCAGCGTAAGGATCTTTGACAGGATCGTCAACATCTTTATGATGTTTTCTATGATCTGATGACCATTGAATTACACTATTCTGTAATGCTGCAGTACCAAAAAGCAAAAGTGCATAACTTACAATCTTATTAGCTTTGTATGTCTTATGAGACCATAACCTATGGTATCCCATTGTAATACCCACACCCGTAAGTGCATAGAAAACTACAAGACATACATAATCAGCAGTAGTGAACCCAATAGTCATTGCATACCATGGGACAGCAATAATTGTAACCAACGGTAAAAGCAGAAGTCCAAAGACACTCTTCCAGACTATACTACCTTCTTTTTCAATGGTCTGATGTATTATTTCATTATTATTCATTTAGAACCTTTAACCTTTTTTTGAATTTAACCCACATGATGCGAGTATGGAATTTATTATTTACGATACTATAATATCATGAAACTAATATTTTTGATAGTTATTTATAGTAGCCCTAAATTTGAGCTCTTGCTTTGACGTTAATACTTAAGTCAGAATCCTTATAGCCATTAGCATATCTATAGGCGCCAGCAAGGGCTATCATAGCACCATTATCTGTGCAATATTTCATTGGAGGGAAAAATATCTCATAACCCTTATTCTTGGATAGTATATCCAACTTAGAACGTAGCAATTTATTTGCACTAACACCACCAGAAATCACTAATCTTCTATTTTTTGTTTGCTTCAAAGCCTTGCTACATTTTGATACTAAGACATCTACAGCTGCATCTTGAAAAGCATAACAAAGATTTGCCTTATTTTCTTGAGATTTATCCTCTTCTGAATACCAAGTATTTAGCACCGCAGTCTTTAAACCACTAAAACTAAAATCTAAGTTAGGCTTATTTTTCATTGGGCGAGGTAAATTATACCTATTTTTATCTGCAGCTTTATCAGCAAGATTAGCCACTTCGACTCCACCAGGGTATGGCATTCCTAAAAGTTTGGCAGTTTTATCGAATGCCTCCCCGGCAGCATCATCAATAGACTCACCCAGCAGAGAATAGTTACCAAAACCTCTGACTTCAAATAACTGTGTATGACCTCCAGACACTAATAGTGCTACAAATGGGTACTCTATAACACTATTTTGATCTAGAAGAGGAGATAGTAGGTGTCCCTCGAGATGATGCACAGCAACAGTATCAATATTATGAATCATCCCTAAAGTTTTAGCAAAAGTTGCCCCCACCATCAAAGCGCCGACCAGTCCCGGCATTGCTGTATATGCAATGCAACCTATTTGATCAAAGCTTAAATCAGCCTCTTCGAGGACTTGTTTAGTCAACACATTAAGCTTAGCTATATGCTCTCGAGATGCAAGTTCTGGAACTACACCACCATACTTCTTGTGCAATTCAATTTGACTGTATAAAGTATCTGCAATAATAGTCTTAGACTTATAGTCATAAACAGATACGCCAGTTTCATCACAAGAGCTTTCTATACCGAGAACAAGCATTACTTCTTAGCAGTCCCTGCACCACCATTAGTTTTTGTAATCTGAATAAACTTGGTTATAAAAGAACCAACAACTAAGCCAATAACAAAAGCTATAGACAAAAGTACCATTAAGGGCAATGTTGTACTACCAAATATATAATCAAAGCTAACGTTGTCAGTATTTAATATAGACAAAAACACAATTACAATAATTGCCAAACCAAACAATATTTGCCAAAATAACTTTTTAACTGTACTAAACATAAATTACATTCTTAAAAAAATATATTGACAATATTATAGTTAATTTTTTTGAAATTATAAAACTTAATTTGATAGATAAATTAGAAAAACTATTTAATATCACATATATAAGATATGTGATATGGATTTATTGAAAATTATTAGAAGTCTAAAGATTCCAAGGCGTTTCTCAATGACTCTTCAATATCTTCATTGATATCCTTGTCTTCTTTTTCAATTTGATTCTCAAACGAAGAAGACTCTTCAGTGTCAAATGATGATGCATCTGTAAACAGTGTATTATCTTCGACACCAAGCTCTTCTCTCATCTTCTCAATCTTATTAGACTCTTTTCTAACTGCTAAGCCAGTACCCGTCGGAATCAACCTACCAATAAGAACATTTTCTTTAAGTCCTCTCAACTGATCGACTTGAGAATGTATTGAAGCCTCTGTTAATACTCTAGTCGTTTCTTGGAATGATGCAGCAGACAAGAACGACTCTGTAGATAAAGATGATCGAGTAATACCCATTAAAGTAAGTTCATACTCAACCAATGATTTATCCTCTTTAGATAATCTGTCATTTTCTTCAAGTATTCTTACTAGTTCAATACTTTCATTTTTGACAAACTTACTATCACCTTCCTCAAGTATTGTCGCTTTTCTTAACATTTGTCTGACAATAGTCTCAATATGTTTATCATTAATTACAACACCTTGCATACGATATACAGACTGAGCCTCAATTAAGATATAATCAGCAAACGCCTCAAGTCCCTTATACTTTAGAAGGTCATGTGGATCAGTAGGTCCATCCGCCAGAACATCACCTTTTGATACTGGTTCACCATCAAAAACAACCAAGTGTCTAGACTTAGGTAACAGTATTTCTTCTGTAATATGACCATTCTTATCTAAGATTTCAATTCTTTGCTTCTCTTTAGTGTCTCTATTACCCAATCTAACCACACCATCACAAGGTGATAATATAGCAGCATCTTTTGGACGTCTAGCTTCGAAAAGTTCAGCAACACGCGGAAGACCACCTGTAATATCCTTGTTCTTAGACCCTTCTAAAGGAATCTTAGCGACCACATCACCAACCTCTAGAACCGAATCATCAGCAACATTCAATACAGCACCTACAGCTAATGAAATTGATTTAAGCTCATTACCTTTTTCATCAACAATCTTAACTACAGGTTTTAAGTTCTTAGATGTTGTTCTTTGAGATATTGAAGTTATCTCGATAGTTTGCTGACCTGTTAGATCATCATATGTATGCTTCGATGTGATACCATCAATAACATCCTCTAAAACTACTTTACCAGCAACATCTGTAATCAATGGTTGAGCATGCGGATCCCAAGTAGCAATAACATCGCCAATCTCAACACCCTTGCCACTTGCTAAAGGAACAACCGCACCCATAGGGATTTTATGTTGCTCTCTAACACGGCCCATAGTATCAGAAACTATAATTTCACCAGCTCTTGATATAACTATATTTTGGCCATCTTTATTTGTAACTGTTCTGATGTTTTTGAACTTGATCTTACCAGCAGTTTTAACTTTGATATCAGATACTGTAATACCCAATGATGCCGCACCACCAGTATGGAACGTTCTCATCGTAAGCTGTGTACCTGGCTCACCAATTGACTGAGCAGCAATTACACCGACAGATTCACCGACATTAACCTTTCTCTCACGAGCAAGGTCACGACCATAACATTTAGCACATAAGCCTCTACGAGTTTTACATGTAATTGGAGATCTAACCTTGATCATGTCAATACCATTATCATCAAGTATCTCAACAAGGTTTTCATCAAGTAGAGTACCAGCTTCTAATAGAACTACTCCTTTTTCAGTCACAACATCAGCAGCTAATGTTCTACCTAAAGCTCTCTCTACTAAAGGAACTTTAACTTCACCATCTTCAACGATAGCCGAAAACATTAAACCATCATCAGTACCACAATCTTCTTCGATAACAACTAAATCTTGAGCAACATCCACAAGTCTACGAGTTAAGTAACCAGCGTTAGCCGTCTTCAATGCTGTATCGGCCAAACCTTTACGAGCACCGTGGGTAGATGTAAAGTACTGCAATACTGACAAACCTTCTCTAAAGTTCGCCGTAATAGCAGTTTCAATCATCGTTCCATCTGGCTTAGCCATTAGACCACGCATACCTGCAAGCTGTCTCATCTGGTTATAAGAACCCCTTGCGCCTGATTTTGCCATCATATATACAGAGTTAAACGATTCAATTTCTTTATTCTCACCATCCACCATTACAGTATCTTTAGATATAGCATCCATCATTGAAGCACCAACTTCATCAGAAGTTTTGCTCCAAATATTAATGATATTGTTGTATCTCTCATTTTCTGTAATTAATGATGACTGATATTGCTCTGTAATATGCTTAATTTCTTTTTCTGCTTCTTCTACTTTAGCTTCTTTAGTTTCAGGTATTGTCATATCATCAACACCTACAGAAACACCCGATAATGTTGAGTATTTGAAACCTGCATACATTAGTTTATCAGCTAAAACTACAGTTGCTTTGCCACCTAGCACTCTAAATGCCTGGTTAATGATTTTAGAAATTTCTTTCTTGACAAGCACTTTATTTAATAGCGAGAATGATAATCCTTCAGGTAATATATTAAGAAGTAATGCTCTACCAACAGTAGTATTCACAACTCCTTTCTCGTTATAAGTATTACCTTTAGTATCAAAAACTTGTCTATCTATTCTAAGCTTGATTTTAGCATGGATATCTATAGTGCCAGAATTATATGCTCTACTAACGTCATCATAGTTTGAGAATAATTTACCTTCACCTCGAGCGCCCTCTTTCTCTCTAGTGATATAGTACAAACCTAATACAATATCTTGAGTAGGAGTAATAATTGGCTGACCAGACGCTGGAGATAAGATGTTATTTGTAGACATCATCAACACTCTAGCCTCTAATTGAGACTCTACGGTTAATGGTACATGGACTGCCATTTGGTCACCATCGAAATCGGCGTTAAATGCCGCACAAACCAAAGGATGTAGCTGTATCGCCTTACCTTCAATTAGCTTAGGTTCAAAAGCTTGAATACCAAGTCTATGAAGTGTAGGAGCACGGTTTAATAAAACTGGATGCTCATTGATAACAACTTCTAAAATATCCCATACAACTGCTTCTTCAAGCTCAACCATTCTCTTAGCTTGCTTAATAGTTGTTGCGTAACCACCTAATCTTAACTTAGAGTATACAAAAGGCTTGAATAGCTCTAATGCCATCTTCTTAGGTAAACCACACTCATGCAGTCTTAGAGATGGACCTACTGTAATCACAGAACGACCAGAATAATCTACACGCTTACCAAGTAAGTTCTGACGGAAACGTCCTTGCTTACCTTTAATCATATCTGCTAATGATTTAAGAGGTCTCTTATTAGAACCTGTTACTGCTCTACCACGTCTACCATTATCCAATAATGCATCAACAGCTTCTTGCAACATTCTCTTTTCATTTCTAACAATGATATCTGGAGCATTTAAATCCAACAGTTTTTTAAGTCTATTGTTTCTATTAATTACTCTACGATACAAGTCATTAAGATCAGAAGTTGCAAATCTACCACCTTCAATTGGAACTAATGGTCTTAAATCTGGCGGTAAAACTGGTAATACAGTCATTACCATCCACTCAGGTTTATTTCCAGATGCTTGGAAAGTTTCAAGAAGTCTCAATCTCTTGATTGCTTTTTCTCTTTTGGCTGTAGACTTACTTTCTTCATATTCAGCTTGTAAAGACTCTATTTCAGTTTCAAGATCCGTATCTGCTAATAAATCTCTGATAGCCTCTGCACCCATAGATGCTTCAAACTCATAACCATAGTTCTCTAAAGCTTCTGCGTACTCATCATCCGTAAGAAGCTGCTTCTTCTCTAACGGAGTCATACCGGGATCTGTAACTATATAAGACTCGAAATATAGAACTTTCTCAACATTCTTTAATGGCATATCAAGGAATAAGCCAATTCTAGAAGGTAAAGATTTCAAATACCAAATATGTACTACAGGACATACCAAATCTATATGTCCCATTCTTTCTCTACGGACAGAAGCTTTTTCTACTTCAACACCACAACGCTCACATACTACGCCTCGGTGCTTAAGTCTCTTATACTTACCGCATAGACACTCATAATCTTTAATTGGGCCGAAAATTTTTGCACAGAATAATCCATCTCTTTCAGGCTTAAATGTTCTATAATTTATAGTTTCTGGTTTTTTAACTTCACCGTGAGACCATGAACGAATGACCTCAGGAGATGCTAAAGATATTTTAATAATATCAAACTTTTTACTATTGTAATTTTGATGTAGGATACCGTTATTCACAGGTAATTCTCCTATACTTTTATTTTAAATAACAAAAAATAAGTAGCTTTAAATTAAGATGCTTATTCTTCCTCAGATGAATAGTCAAAATCCATGTCTATACCCAACGCTCTAACTTCATTTCTTAAAACATTGAATGACTCTGGAACATCTACATTCATAGTTAACTTACCATCAACTATGTTCTTATACATCTTAGATCTACCAGCTATATCATCCGATTTAACCGTTAACATTTCTCTTAATGTATAAGCAGCACCATATGCTTGTAATGCCCAAACTTCCATCTCACCAAATCTTTGACCACCAAATTGCGCTTTACCACCTAGTGGTTGCTGCGTAACTAGGCTATAAGATCCAGTTGATCTAGCATGCATTTTATCATCTACCAAATGGTCTAGTTTAAGCATATACATGTATCCAACCGTTACGTGCCTATCAAATGCTTTACCAGTACGACCATCAAATAGTTTCATCTGACCATTTGCCGCAAAACCACCTATTTTTAGTAATGATTTAATATCTTCCTCTTTTGCACCATCGAATACAGGAGTTGCAATCGGCACCCCTCCTTTTAGATTTTCACAAAGATTAAGTACTTCTTCATCACTCAAAGTTTTAAGATTAACTTTTTTATCGCCCACACTATTATAGACTTCTTCTAAAGTTTTTCTTAACTCAGCTGCTTTTCTTGTCTTTTCAAGTGTTTGCTCTACCCTCTTACCTAAACCATAAGATGCTAGACCTAAATGCGCTTCAAGAATCTGTCCTATATTCATACGCGACGGTATACCTAAAGGATTCAAACAAACATCTACCGGAGTACCATCTTCCATATACGGCATATCTTCAATAGGAAGTACTCTTGAAACCACACCCTTGTTACCGTGACGTCCAGCCATTTTATCACCAGGTTGAATACGCTTCTTAATAGCAACAAAAACTTTAACAGTCTTAAGCACACCAGGAGATAGCTCATTACTTTGAGTGATTGATTTCTTCTTAGTTTCGAATCTAGCGTCTACAGCTATCTTAGCTTCTTCATAGTATTCTCTAGCATTCTGTACTTTTTGCTCAAGTCTTTCATCTTCAAAAGATATTTCCAACCACTTAGCAAAAGGTAGCTTCTCCAAGAACTCTTTTGTAAGAACAGCTCCTTTCTTAAGACCTTTTGCCTTTTGAATCTTAGCGCCTATAACATCTGCTTCAATTGATGATTTAACTACAGATTCTATTACAGCAAATTCCTCATCAAAATCCTTGCGCGCCTTGTCAATTAACTCTTTCTCAATTTTAAGGGCTCTTTTGCTTTTACCGCCTTTATCATTTTCGAAGACTTGAACATTGATTACAGTACCAGAAGTACCACTTGGCATTCTTAATGAACTATCAGCAACATTTGAAGCTTTTTCATTAAAGATAGCTCTTAGAAGTCTTTCTTCTGGAGTTAATTGTTGCTCAGCCTTAGGTGTAATCTTAGCAACTAAGATATCACCCGCTTCAACATTAGCACCAATATGAACAATACCTGACTCATCAAGCTTAGCAAGACTTGACTCACTCACATTTGGAATATCTGCTGTTACTTCTTCTGGACCTAATTTAGTATCACGAGCCACACAAGTAAATTCTTCGATATGGATACTAGTATACTTATCATCTTTTACTATTCTTTCAGAAAGTAAAATTGAATCCTCAAAGTTGTAACCATTCCACGGCATGAATGCAACCATAAGATTATGACCAAGCGACAACTCGCCAAAATCTGTTGCAAAACCATCTGCTAGAATATCTCCTGCTTCAACTTTATCACCAACATTAACTATTGGACGCTGATTAATACAAGTATTTTTGTTTGAGCGTTTGAACTTTGTCAAACTATAAATATCAACTAACTTACTTGTTTGTGATTTTTCAGTATCAACTTTAATAACTATTCTATTAGAATCTACTTCAGCTATCTCTCCAGCATTTCTTGCAACAATACAGTTACCTGAATCTCTAGCGACTATCTTCTCCATACCTGTACCCACTAAAGGTTTTTCAGATTTTAGAGTTGGTACAGCTTGGCGTTGCATGTTTGCACCCATCAATACCCTGTTAGCATCATCATGTTCCAAAAATGGTATCAATGCCGCCGCCGCCGAAACCATCTGCTTAGCAGAAACATCCATATACTGAACCCTACTTGACTCAGTAAATATAGCTTCACCACCAGAACGACACTGAATAAGATCTTCTACAAAGTGGTTATTTTTATCAAGCTTAGTCGATGCCTGCGCAATTACATAATGATCTTCATCTATAGCTGACAAATACTCAATTTCATTAGTTACTTTACCATTTACGACTTTTCTATATGGTGCTTCTAAGAAGCCATAATCATTAACTCTTGCATAGCTTGCCAATGAGTTAATAAGACCAATATTTGGACCTTCTGGAGTCTCAATAGGACATAGTCTACCATAGTGAGTTGCGTGAACGTCACGAACTTCGAAGCCTGCTCTGTCACGGGATAAACCACCTGGACCTAGTGCTGAGATTCTTCTCTTGTGAGTTACTTCAGATAGAGGGTTATCCTGATCCATAAACTGCGATAAAGCACCTGATGTAAAGAATTCTTTAATTGCTGCTGTAATAGGCTTAGAATTCACGATATCTTTAGGCATAAGCTTATCTTTATGAACTAACGACATACTTTCACGAATACCTTTCTCGACACGGTAAAGACCTATTCTAAATTGGTTCTCAACCATTTCACCAACAGAACGCACACGTCTATTCCCTAAGTGATCAATGTCGTCAACCTTTCCTTTACCATCACGAATATTAATAAGCTCTTCTATAACCCCTACAATATCACTATTCTCCAGAGTATAAATATCTCCGGATACTTTATCAGAACCTAATCTTGCATTCAGCTTCATTCTACCGATATCAGATAAGCTATATCTACTTTCGATGAAGAACAGTCCTTCAAAGAGAGCTTTCACAGAAGCTGCTGCTGGAGGATCACCTGGTCTAAGAACTTTATATATTTCTACAAGTGCTTCATCTGTATTTTTAGTAAGATCGTATTTAAGAGTATCTGATATATATCTACCTCTTTCAGTAGTTATAAAATCAATAACTTCTAATTCAAGCATGCCAACTTCTACACATGCTTCTAATAAACTTTCTGTAACATCGTCATTAGCGTAAGCTATAACTTCACCTGTTACCTCATTAACAATGTCTTTTGCTACTCTAAGAGTACTAACCAAATCAAAATCAATTGCTACAGAGTCAACGCCTGCGTCTTTGATTTTCTTGATATCTCTAGATGTTAATTTCTTATTTTTCTTGACTATTGTCTTATCATTTTCATCAACAATATCAAATTTAAGCACTTCACCTTTCATTCCTGATAAATTATCAAGCTTAAGTGCAAAACCTTTATTATTAAAACTAATTGTCTTACTATCAGAGAAATTACTTAGTATCTCCTCTTGTGTATATCCAAGAGCTTTTAAAATCACTGTAGCGCAAAACTTTCTCTTTCTATCAATTCTGGCCCATACAATACCTTTGGAGTCAAACTCAAAATCAAGCCATGAACCTCTGTATGGGATAATGCGCGCCGAAAACGCTCCATCTTCTGAATCATCCTTGCTAAAGAATACACCAGGAGATCTATGTAATTGTGAAACAACAACTCTTTCAGTACCGTTAATTATAAAAGTACCGTTAATTGTCATAAGAGGAATATCTCCCATGTAGACATATTCCTCTCTAATATCTTCTACAACCTTTTCGTTAGGAAGAGCTTCTTTATTATATACAACCAACCTTAACTTTACATTTAATGGCGCATCATATGTAGCACCGCGGACTTGACACTCTGTTTCATCAAAAGTAGGTTCCCCAATTTGATAATCAACATAATGAAGTTCATATTGACCATTTTTACTTTCGACAGGAAAAGATTGCTTTAACACTAATTCAAGACCAGAGTGAAGTCTACCTTTTGCATCATCTGCATTTAAAAATTTCTTATAAGACTCTGTTTGAACGGAAAGTAAATATGGCACATCTAAGATATGAGGAAGAACCCCAAACTCTTTGCGAATTCTTTTTTTCTCAGCGTATGAGTAAGACATCAAAAACATCCCTAAGATTTTGTTTACACAAAATAAAAAGCAAATATGATTATATTTGCACCAATATCTATGTATCTTTCAATACTAGAAAGACTAGAGGCCAAAACTGACCACTAGTCGTAAATTTCTAAAAACTATAGTTTAGAATTTTATTATTTAAGCTCAACTTTAGCGCCAGCTTCTTCAAGTTGCTTTTTAAGAGCTTCTGCTTCATCTTTAGATGCAGCTTCTTTAACTGTGAAAGGAGTACCTTCTACAGCTTCTTTAGCTTCTTTAAGACCAAGGCCAGTTGCGCCTCTTACTGCTTTAATAGCAGCGATTTTGTTTGAACCAGCTTCAACTAAAACAACGTCAAATTCAGTTTTCTCTTCAGCAGCAGCAGCTTCGCCACCAGCAGCAGGGCCAGCAACAGCAACAGCAGCAGCAGCAGATACACCAAATTTTTCTTCCATCATTTTAACTAAATCACATACATCCATTACACTCATTTCAGCAACAGCATTTAGGATATCTTCTTTTGTTATAGACATTTTTATAACTCCTATTTATTTAACAATTAATTCTTTTTCAGCTTTTTCATAAGCCAGTGCAATTATTTACTATCTCCAACAGCAGCAAATACTCGTACCGCTTGAGACGGAATCTCATTAAGAGTACGAACAAACTTAGTAACTGGTGCTTGCATAACATTAAGTAATGTAGCAAGTGCCTCTTCCCTAGTAGGAAGCTTAGCAAAGTCATCTAACTTTTCAGGACCAAACAGTTCACCAGACATAGCTAAATTCTTAACTTCAAAAGCATTGTGCTCTTTTTGGAAGTTCTTGAATAGCTTAGCTGCTGCACCTGGCTCATCCTTAGAAAGAGCAAGAACAAGAGGACCTTTAAGAGCATCACCAAGACACTCAAAATCAGTTCCTTTAATTGCTAAACGTGCTAAGTTGTTACGCACAACTCTTAAATAAACTCCAGACTCACGAGCTTGCTTTCTTAATGAAGTCATTTCATTAACCGTCAAGCCACGGTAATCTGCAACTGCTGCAGACAATGCCGTAGAGACATTTTCAGCAACTTCAGCGACAATTGCTTTTTTGTCTTCTATTCTAAGTGCCATATCGACTCCTTATTTTATTGTCTACACTTTATTTAATTAACACGACATTTAGACCGAAAAGGTTGTCAACATCGTCTGCGTAGGATAAATTATTAAGCCAAGCAAGCTCAGCTCCTACGGTCTTTGATCGTTGTATTTTCATACAACCCAAAGAAATTGCAAAGCAGTATATTATATATTTAAATCCGAAAAGTCAACACTTATTCCTGGACCCATTGTACTAGATACAGAAACTTTCTTCAGATAAATACCCTTTGACACTGCTGGTTTTGCTTTTTTAAGATCAGCTAAAAGCTGCTCTAAGTTTTGTGTTAAAGCATCAGTAGTAAAGTTTACTTTACCAATCGTAGTATGAATTATACCAGCTTTATCAACTCTATATCTAACCTGACCTGCTTTAGCATCTGTTACAGCTTTGGCAACATCCATAGTTACAGTACCAACCTTAGGGTTAGGCATAAGTCCTTTTGGACCAAGTATTTGACCTAATTGACCCACAACTCTCATGGAATCAGGAGAAGCAATAACAACATCAAAGTCCATATTACCTTTTTTAACTTCATCAGCCAAATCTTCCATACCAACAATATCAGCGCCAGCAGCTTTCGCAGCATCTGCCGCAGGGCCTTTAGCAAAAACCGCCACTCTCACAGTTTTACCAGTACCATTAGGAAGAACTGAAGCACCTCTGACAACCTGATCAGATTTACGAGGATCTACCCCTAAAGCCACAGAAACATCAACTGACTCAACAAACTTAACAGAAGAAACATCTCTTAAGATATCAAAAGCCTCTGATACAGGATATTTTTTCTCAGCGTCTACTTTAGCCGAGATCTCTTTCATTCTTTTTGAAATTTTAGCCATTATTCAACCCCTTCTACTTTTACACCCATACTACGTGCAGAACCTGCAATAATTCTTACTGCAGCATCAACATCTGCAGCTGTTAAATCAGGATCCTTAACCTTAGCAATTTCTTCTAACTGCTCACGAGTAATAGTACCAATAAAATCTTTTGAAGGGTTTGATGAACCAGACTTAACTTTAATAGCTTTCTTGATCAGATAAGAAGCTGGTGGCGTCTTCATCTCAAATGTAAAGCTACGATCACTATATACAGATATTTCTACAGGTATTGGCATACCAGGTTCCATACCTTGTGTCTTAGCATTAAACTCTTTACAAAAACCCATAATGTTAACACCATGCTGACCCAACGCAGGACCAATTGGTGGACTAGGGTTTGCCTTGCCAGCTGCAACTTGCAACTTGATAATAGCTTCTATTTTTTTCTTAGCCATTTTTATTCTCCAAATTTAGGTTAATAGCACTTATATGAAAATATAAGCTCCCTATCATCTTAGTAAATACCACTAAGACTCTTTTTCAACTTGTGAAAACTCAAGCTCAACAGGAGTAGATCTACCAAAAATAGATACTGCAACCCTTAATCTTGACTTTTCATAGTTAACTTCTTCAATAACACCCGTAAAGTCATTAAACGGTCCTTCTAAAACCCTAACAACCTCACCAACATGGTACGTTTTTCTCAATCTTGGCTCAACTGCAGAAGCATTTCCTTCCACAAAACCTAGTATTCTTTCAACCTCAGGCTTACTAAGAGGAATAGGCTTCCCTCTTGAACCAACAACTGTTAAAACTCTAGGAACTGCTTTAATAATATCCCAAGCTTCTGTTGTCAAATTAGCTTCAATCAAAACATATCCGGGAAAATATTTTCTTTCACTTTTACGTTTCTGCCCGCCTCTCATCTCAACAACATTTTCAGTCGGCACAAGTATTCTACCAAAATTCTCTTTCAAGCCTGCTATTTCTATATTTTCTTCTAGCTGAGTTTTAACTCTTTTTTCATAACCTGAGTGCACCTGCACAACATACCAAAGCATACCAATATCCTTTTATTAACCCAGAAAATACTGAATAAAATTCTCAAATATAACACCAAATAAAGATATAATTAGTGCAAAAATTATAACTACAACTATAACCATAGCTGATATTGTCATAGTTTCTTTTCGCGTAGGCCATACGACTTTCGCTAGCTCAAGCTTAGATGCTTGGAAAAAAGCCCAGAAACGACGACCCTGATTTGTAAATCTTGCGACCACTAATGCAGCCAGAACCACCACTACAGCTAAAGAAGTGTTATACGAACTGTAGCTTGAACCTAAAACATCAGAATACATAGTAACAGCAATACCAGCAACTACTATCGCTACAGCCACCAACCACAACAACGCACTACTAGACTTAGAAATCTTCTTAACTTCTGTGGTCTTCGTGGCACCACTTATCCAAACCTTATTATTAAAACCTTGATTCTTTTTCACAAGACATCCTTTTTCTTAAAAAGAGTATTTTTAATTAGAGAAATTATAAACGTAGGCAATAAAATACCATAGCAAACAGACAATATCAAGAAATAAAAAAGGCGGAGTTGCAATTTATACAACACCGCCTTAATTATGTGGCAGGCCAGGAGGGACTCGAACCCCCAACTTGCGGTTTTGGAGACCGCTGCTCTACCAATTGAACTACTGACCTATATTTTTGTTAAATTACCTATTATTCGATAATTTTAGCAACAACACCAGCACCAACTGTTCTACCACCTTCACGGATAGCAAAACGTAGACCTTCGTCCATAGCGATTGGGTTGATTAAAGTGATAGTCATCTTAACATTATCACCAGGCATTACCATTTCAACACCTTCTGGTAACTCAACAGCACCAGTAATGTCTGTAGTACGGAAGTAGAACTGTGGTCTATATCCTTTGAAGAATGGAGTATGTCTACCACCTTCTTCTTTAGAAAGAACATATACTTCAGCTTCAAACTTAGTATGAGGCTTAATTGAACCTGGCTTACACAATACTTGACCACGCTCAACGTCGTCTCTCTTAAGACCACGAACTAGGATACCAACATTATCACCAGCCTCTCCTCTATCAAGAAGCTTACGGAACATTTCAACACCTGTTACTGTAGTCTTTTGAGTTGGACGAATACCAACAACTTCAACTTCATCACCAACGTTAATAACACCACGCTCAACACGGCCAGTTACAACTGTACCACGACCTGAGATTGAGAACACATCTTCAATTGGAAGAATGAACGGCTTCTCTGTATCACGCTCAGGTGCAGGAATGTAGTCATCCATAGCCTGTACAAGCTCAACAATTTTCTCAACGTACTGCTCTTCACCTTCGATAGCTTTAAGAGCAGAACCCATAACAACTGGAGTATCATCACCAGGGAACTCGTACTGATCTAGAAGCTCACGAACTTCCATTTCAACTAGCTCCAACAATTCTTCGTCATCTACCATGTCACACTTGTTTAAGAAAACAACGATTTTTGGTACGCCAACCTGACGTGAAAGTAGAATGTGCTCACGAGTCTGTGGCATAGGACCATCAGCTGCAGAACATACTAGGATAGCGCCGTCCATCTGAGCAGCACCAGTAATCATATTCTTAACGTAGTCCGCGTGTCCTGGACAGTCAACGTGAGCATAGTGTCTATTTGGAGACTCATACTCAACGTGAGAAGTATTAATAGTTATACCACGCGCTTTCTCTTCTGGTGCGTTATCAATTTCATCAAAGTTCTTAGCTGCAGAACCATTTTTCTCAGCCATAACTTTAGTGATCGCAGCAGTAAGAGTAGTTTTACCATGGTCAACGTGACCAATAGTACCTACGTTTACGTGCGGCTTCAAACGTTCAAATTTTTCTTTAGCCATTTTCATGCTCCATTTTTTTTCAACAAAAAACAATAGTTTAAATATGGTGCTCACAACCAGACTTGAACTGGTGACCTCTCCCTTACCAAGGGAGTGCTCTACCAACTGAGCCATGCGAGCTTATTAATATTTTATTATAAATTAGATTTAGGTGGAGCGGGTGATGGGAATCGAACCCACACTATCGGCTTGGAAGGCCGAAGTTCTACCATTGAACTACACCCGCATGGTGGAGGGAGCAGGATTCGAACCTGCGAAGGCTGAGCCGTCAGATTTACAGTCTGATCCCTTTGGCCGCTCGGGAATCCCTCCCCTAAAACTTTTAGATAACTATAAAGTTTATTTGACTAAAAATCAAGCTTTTTTATGATAATTTGCATTTTGCTTTACGCCAACAACTCATCTAACAAAAAACTAAGGTTATATTACTATGCGTAGGTGTAAATGTAAAGTTATTATATCGTTTTTTATAAAACCACACACATTTTTTGCGCTCTTGTCATCGCCACATAAAGTATTTGATTTCTTTCTATAAAATTCTTATTTAATGAAATATCTTTTAAAAGCACAAATACCTTTTTATAAGTCGACCCTTGTGCTTTATGAGCCGTAACAGCAAAGCCATAATCCAAGTCCTTTTTTATTATACTATTCTTGGGCCTTAAACTACCATCAGAATATCTTTCAACATCAATCATTAATAAGTTATTTTTACGAAACTCATAATACGTTGACCACATTCTATCGCTTCTAGCAATCTCTAGTAAGTTATCATGTATCTCAGCATACTGATTTAAATTACAAGTATCATCTGAATCTATTATGAAAATACTTTTTTCATCAAAACCCTTATAAATTTTTGCTTTTTCATGCACCTTTACACTATATCCCATAAGGCCATTCATATTTTTTTGCTTTTTTGATACCTCAACCACCTTATAATCAACACAATTATTTATCAAGAAAGATTCTTTAGAATTGGCTTTTATGGCTCGATAGCCAATTAAAACATCACCTTTCTCAATTAAGTCAGCGCCTTCTCCAAACACCAAGTCCCTGATTATCCTATTCGCCAACATGACTGTCTTATTGCGCCAAGCTATTAACTTAGCATAGTTCAAATCAGTCTTTGCATAAGATGACCCAAAAACTTTTTTTATTTGCTCTCTAAATTCATCATTTGACTTAACAAATAGTACACCCTCATTCTCTTTATTCAAGACAGTTTCTTTTTTATTCAAAAAATAAGGTAGCTCTTCACTAACGTCTCTTAGTTGCTGACTTAACTCTACTAGTGGGTTGCTATCTGCTTGTCGCATAAGTTGAGTAAGTTCACATCTATTCTCTAATTGAAAAATTGGACTAACCTGATCGCCAACTGGTGGTATTTGTGCTTTATCGCCCAAAAATATAACCTTAGATGATAATGATTTAGTAATTTCTGAATCAATAAGCTCAAATAGTGATTTATTTATCATACTAGCTTCATCAATTATTATTAAGTCATAATTTTTGATACTCGCCTTATTAATTTGTCCAAAGACAGGTTCATTCGGATTGAAGTCAGCAAGATTTATATCAGGCTGCAAACCAAGTAAAGAATGAATAGTATAACCCTGCCTAGTAGTTGATTGTGAAATAACAGCATTTGCCTTACGAGTTGGTGCAGAAACTATCGCTCTTTTGGGATATTCATCCAAAATCTTTTTGACCACAGTAGTCTTGCCTGTACCTGCAAAACCTGAGAGTAAAAAATAAGACTCCCTACTCGCAATAAATTCTTTTATAAGGCGAATAGCTTCTATTTGTTGTTGATTAAGAATTATTTTCTGCCCATTCGGCAAATATAAATAATTTTCAGAATTGAGAAAGTTTTTTTGCATTATTTATTTTCTAACTCGGAAAACCTCGTAATAACCCTAGAAAGAATTAGATTATTTGGCATAACAATTTCATTACCAGCTTCATCATTTAGTTTTGTATACAGGAAACCGATCGATTTAACTTGACCTTTTACACCACCCAAGTCCACCTTCTCACCTATCTCAAAAGGCTTACTAAACGCCAGCATAATCCCGGATGCCACAATATTATAAGATGTCTTAAGAGACATAGAAATACCAAAAACGATCCCCGTTAAAACTCCTGTAACAGGCGATATAGGCACTCCAAGCTTCGCTAGTGCAATAACCACCACTAAAACTAAGAAAATGGTATACACAACGCTTGATAAAAATTGTGATACCGTCTTATCATACTCCTCAAGTAAGTGGTAAACTACTTTTTTTATATATTTAGATATCCAAAAACCTATACCTAAAATTAAAACTGAAATAATTAGGTTCATCCAAAATGATCCTCCAACACCTATCTGATCAAACATTTCTTTTTATTCTCCATATATGTTTTTTTAGCACTGGCAAGCATAAAAATAGCAGCGCAACTAAGGACTATTGATATTGAGGCAAACAAAACCTCCTCAAAAGCTTCGAGATGATTTACTCTCCCCATCAAAGTGTTCAATATAAAAATCACATTCTCCACAACAAATAATGCCATACTTATAGCAAAAACAGATAAGCATATAGAAAATCTATATAAAAAAGCTGATATTGCAAACAACAGCAATAATGGATACATAACTATCTGCAAAGCATCTATAAAGAAATACTCGAATGTTTCTACACACTCAAAATTATATTTAATTGTAGATATGTATATAAGTGCAAAAACAAAAAATGTTGCAAATAGTATTAGAGCATCTCTACTAAAAACACTATCATTAAACTCATGATATCTTTTTTTTGAAAACAAGAGTCCACATACCGTAATAAAAGCAGCACCAGAAATAAATCCATCATAAGAAAAAGTATTCTCTAAATATATACGATGCGCAACATATCCAAAACCACCCATAGCTAACAAAGATATTGAAAAACAAATCCAAAAGGCTGCATCCCAAGGCTTTTTCTTTGCAAAAATATAACTTAAAATTGCACAGCATAAAAATAGCATAAGTGAAATAAATAACCTCAGAATATCATCAGCTAACAATGGTAAATAAATCATCTCACACATTTTATTAGAAAACTCCTTTTGTTCTCAGAAATAAGTATAAACCTGTAGCAATGACACTTCCCAGCACCGGGCCAACTATCGGTACCCACGCATAACTCCACTGTGAAGAGCCTTTGCCCTGTATTGGCATAATAGCATGAAACAATCTAGGTCCAAAATCCCTAGCAGGGTTTATAGCATAACCAGTTGTACCACCAAGTGACAAACCAATTGCAATAACTACAAAGGCTACTGGAATTCCCCCTAAAGCTCCCATATCTATCGGATAAGCCGTAGTCACACTAGCCTCACCAGCATGAGCAACCACACCATGCATTGTTAAAATTGCAAAAATAAGTACAAAAGTACCAATAACCTCACTAGCAAAGTTTGAGGGTAAATGCTTAATAGCTGGTGATGTACAATGAGTAGCTAATTTCAAGTCAGTATTATCAGTAGCTGAGTAGTGTGGATAATACATAGTCCACACTAGAAGCTGACCAACCATAGCACCTAATATCTGTGAAATAACAAATGGTACAACCCACCCCCATGAGAACTTACCGGCAATAGCAAGTGCTAATGTAACAGCAGGATTTAAGTGAGCTCCACTAATAGGGCCAGCAACCAACACGCCCAAAAACACCGCCAAACCCCAAGCGAATGTGATAACAATCCAACCACCATTCTCTGACTTAGTGCCTTTTAAAACAACTCCAGCAACCACACCATTTCCCAGCAGTATCAAAATCATTGTGCCGATAAATTCAGCTATGCACGCTTCAAACATAAATAACCCTTAATTATACAACTCATCAACATTAAAGTTCTTAGAAAATTCCATAAAGCTATCAATTTGCTGATTTTGCCAAGCTTCATCTTTATCCAACTCTTTTGCCATAAGTTTAGCAACAACTGGGGCTGCATCGATACTAGCCTTAATATCTAAAAAGGCTGCTCTAGTTCGGCGAGCTAAAACATCCTCAACAGTTTGAGCCTTCTCAGCTCTAACATGATAAACAACCTCTGCCTGATAATATGGTAAATCATCATGTAACAACTCAAAATTATCAAGCTCTGTTTGGATTGCTTTAATATCTTCAGCATTTTTACCATAAACTTTTAGTGGATAAGCATCTTTTGGTTCAATAGCGTCAACAAGTAACTCATTAGAAGTCTTGGAAGTCTTTTGAGCAATTTTTTTAGTCTCGATAAAATCTATAACATCCTGCCCCATCCTTCTAAAGATTGTCCACTTACCACCGACAACTGTGATTAAGCCATCTTTTGACTCTATAACCTCATGCTTACGCGAAATTTTTGCTGTATTTTTAGCATTCTTTGGCGACACCAATGGTCTTTGGCCACAATAGACAGACTTGATATCTGCTACTGTAGCTTTAGTTTTAGCATACTGGTTAAATGTCTCTAGGATAAAATCAATCTCAGACTTCTCAGCTCTTGGCTCAATACTTGGAGCTTCTTTTTTGATATCTGTAGTACCAACGATTAAATGATTATGCCAAGGCAATATAAATAACACTCGACCATCTTCTGTTTCTGGAATTAAAATTGCATGCTCTGTCGGAAACTTTTCTCTATCAAAAACTATATGCGTACCTTGAGCAACCGATACATATTTATGAGAATCTTGTTGATTTGCGATATCAATAGTTTTATCTGTAAATGTCCCTGTAGCATTCACTATATGTTTAGCTGTAAATTCTTTTTGCTCGCCTGACAGGGTATCAACCACTTTTACAGTATCTAATTTTGAATTTGTAGAGCTAAAGACCTTCTCAACCTTATGATAATTAAGAGCTGTACCACCTTTTGCCTCAAAAGTCTTCATCAATGAGATCAGTAATCTAGTATCATCAAACTGACCATCATAATAAACTAAACTTTTCAGCAATTTCGAATCATCAATATTTGGTAGCTCTGCCAATGTTTGCTGTTTATTTAGATTATAGCTTTTGCCAATTTTATACTTACCCGACAAAAACTCATATAGCTTTACACCAATTGTATATTTAATAGTCTCAAAATAACTACGAGTTGGAATAAGATAAGACTGCTTATGAGTCAAGTGTGGCGCATTATGTAAGAATGAATATCTTTCCTCAAGCCCTTCCTTCACTAAAGCAAAATCAAAATTCTCAAGATACCTCAAGCCACCATGTATCAGCTTAGTCGACTTTGAAGATGTTCCTTTACCAAAATCATAGGCTTCTAAAAGCAAAGTTTTATACCCTCTAGAAACCGCCTCTACAGCACAACCAAACCCAGTTGCACCACCACCTATAACTATTATATCGTATTCGTTTTTCATATTTGATATTTACATGTTTTTAACTTTATAAAAAGCACATTAGCGATTAGCATTTACTAAAGGCAATGAGTCGAAAATAGAACTGTCTAAGTTCAATTATAATTGAACGAGTTTTCTATTTTCTTATTGGCTTAAAATGCGATAGCGTAGTGCTAGGCAATTTTGCATACTTTTTTTGCCATGCAAAAAGTATGTCGTTACAGCTTACGCAGTAAGCAACGAAACTTTTACTATATTATCTACTCAGCCCAAGCCTTACTTCTATCTACTGCTTTTTTCCAACCCTTATAATCATGGGCTACTGTTTGAGGGTCTTTTTGTGGCTCAAAAGTCTTCTCTGTCGTGAGAATAGATTTCAATTCTTCTTTATCTTTCCAAAAACCTACAGATAGACCCGCTAAGAACACAGCCCCCAAACCCGTAATCTCATTAATTTTAGGCTTAGAAATCTTTGATTGTAGTATATCTGATTGGAACTGCATTAGAAAATTATTTTGAACCGCTCCACCATCTACTCGAAGCCCTGCTAAATCAAGACCTGTACCTTCTTTCATACAATCCAAAACATCTTTTGCCTGATAAGCTATAGCCTCAAGTGCTGCCCTTATGATATGCTCACGCCTAGTATCACGAGTAATACCAACAATAGTCCCTCGAGCATACATATCCCAGTATGGTGTACCGAGACCAACAAAAGCTGGCACCAAATAAACACCATCCGTTGAATCAATTTTTGTAGCATAGTACTCACTATCTTCAGCAGAGCGTACAAGACCTAGACCATCACGAATCCATTGAATAACTGCTCCCGCGATAAATACACTACCTTCAAGAGCATAAGTTGGCTTACCATTCTCAGCCCAAGCAATAGTCGTAAGGAGCCCTGCATCAGAAAACACAGGTTTATCACCAACATTCATTAAAGCAAAGCACCCTGTGCCATAAGTGTTTTTCGCCATACCTTCCTCAAAACAGCAATGACCAAATAAAGCTGACTGCTGGTCACCTGCCACACCAGCTATTGGAATTCTAGCGCCGCCCAAAGTACTTGGATGAGTGTGCCCAAAATCGCCACTCGAAGATCTAACCTCTGGTAGCATTGATACAGGAATATCTAAATACTCTAGAATTTTTTTGTCCCACTCAAGTGTATTGATATTGAATAACATTGTTCTTGAAGCATTTGAAAAGTCAGTAGCGTGAACTTCACCCTTAGTTAAATTCCAGATTAACCAAGTATCGATTGTTCCAAAAAGTAAATCTCCTTTTTCTGCTTTTTCCCTAGCACCATCTACGTTATCAAGTATCCACTTAACTTTTGTACCGGAGAAATATGCGTCGACCACAAGACCTGTATTTTTACGAATATAATTAGTAAATTCTTTATCTTTATTGATTTCATCACAGATATGAGATGTTCTTCGGCACTGCCAAACTATAGCATTATAAACTGGCTGGCCTGTATTCTTATCCCAAACAACTGTGGTTTCCCTTTGGTTAGTAATACCTATTGCAGCTATATCTCGCGGAGAAACTCTAGCATACTCTAAAGCT
The DNA here is from genome assembly GCF_008711475.1 of Francisella sp. SYW-2. NCBI lineage: Bacteria > Pseudomonadati > Pseudomonadota > Gammaproteobacteria > Thiotrichales > Francisellaceae > Francisella > Francisella sp. SYW-2. Next base: position 86,688 of record NZ_VXKO01000001.1, read on the forward strand.
TCTCTAACAATACTACTTTGCGATGCCCAAATTTCCATAGGGTCATGCTCTACCCAACCATTCTTTGGGTAAATTTGAGTAAATTCTTTTTGCGCTATCTTTTTAATATTACCTTGCTTATCAAAGATAATAGCACGAGAACTAGTGGTCCCCTGGTCTACTGCTAATATAAATTCTTTTGACATAAAAAACTCCATAAGTAAAAAAACTATAAATTTCTAAATAAATATTTTATGCTTTTTTCTCTTTAATAAAAAGAGACAGCAACACAGATAAAAACATTAATACTGGTAAAATGAATAATGAATATTTAAGCGCCTCTAGTTGCGCAAAACCATAATTCTCCAAAGATGAAACCATATATCCAACAAATGGCTGAAGCACAGCACCACTCAGAGGTATAAATAAATTGACTGCCGCGATACCAGTAGCTATATACATTGGACTGATGTGTTGGCGCAAAATTGTAAAATTAAGCACGTGAGCTGCTTGCATCCCACCCCATAGCACGCACAATATACACATAATTATTGGATTAACATGTAGGTACACAACAACCACAACGATAAACAAACCAAAAATTGAAGCCCATGTAAGTAAGGCTTTTTGTTTGTTTAACAACGTTGCTACAACTCCCCATAAAGGACTAAAAATTGCAATCCCAATAAATATCATAGATGATGCTAAACCAGCATAGTGCTCAGAATATCCATCCAAACTTAAGAACCTATAGCTCCACAAGTCAGCAAATATAGCTGTAGTCCCATAAATTGTAAAACAAAAAAAACCATTTAATAATATTTGTTTAATTTTAAAAACTATTGGAATATCTTCAATCTTTGTATGAGTATCAGCCAACTCATCTGTATCTGTCTGGTTATGCGGCTCCTTAAACGGTATAAAAAACAATACACTTAAAAATAACACTACTGAGACAATAAGAATTCCAGACATTATAACTTGGATACTAAAATTATTGGCCAAAATAACTAGTGGCAATCCAGTCAGAGTTCCCGCGCCATACATGAGCATCTGAGTCGCCCCCGTGAATAGAGGGAAAGTTCTTTTAGGAAGCCATATAGCTATCGCTTTTAGTGCAGATAAGAAAGCAAATCCTCCACCAATACCTGCTAATACTCTATATAAAATAAGATATTCTGGAGATGTCGCTCTAGTTGCGATAAAAACCCCTATAGAAAATATCAAGGTGCTGACTGCCATAATTCTTTTGACACCAAACTTATCTAATAAAATACCTGCTGGAAGTTGTGAAGCAACATACGCCCAATAAAATGCTGAGCTTAAAACACTAATTTGCTCTGGCGTTAGGTTATATGGTGTTGTAGAAAAGTCATTATAAAGTGAATTTCCTGAAGCTCGTATTATGAATTCAAGTGCATAAAAAAACGCACATATAAACCATATTGTAAATCCAACCCTGGTAATTTTTTGCATAGTTTGAAATATAGAGATTAATTATTTAAAAAATTATGCTAGAAAACCATCTACATGTAAATAAAATAATCTCTCTTGAGCCCAAACTAGCTACTCTATCTAGATAGCATTAAAAACTAATTTAGAAATTCCATTCAAATCCTGTTTTCAACATTCTTGAGCCTTTATATTGTGCTCCATCGAATCCTGTAAACATATCTGTATTATCTGCCATTTCACCAGTTAAGTTATACTGCCCTTCCAAGAGAAGCCCAAAGTTATCTGATAGATTATACTTAGCGCCTGTTCTTCCACTAGCAAACGCTGCTATACGAGACCCTGTATCATATGCAGAATTAACATTATTTAACTGATATGGATTAGCTCCTAACACAGTACCACCATAGAGCTCAAACTTATCATTCCACAATTTTTTAACTAACTTTGTTTCCTGAGTATAAAACTTTGTATCTTTGAGATCTCCCATAGATCCTTCAGCTATTAGGTTAGTAGAGCTAGTATATGCATCAAAAGTAAGACTATCAGTAATATCAATAGCACTATCAGAAACATTAACCAAAAAATCAGAAGCATTTTCCCTATCTATCACTTCATTTCCACGCTCTGTACTTGGGCGATAAAAAGCATCATTTGCTGTTATGTAATACTTACCTGTTTTTAGATCAAGTTTATTATCAGAATAAGCAAAAAAAGAACATAAAAATAACATAGAAAAAGCTACTACATTCTTCATAATTGACACCTCCATATTTAAAACCAATATTATCACAATTTAATACTAATTAGATCATGTTAAAAAAAGTTAATTAGACTTTTAGCTAATGAAAAGATAAATTAAAGAAATATTCATTTTGGGTATTTAGTAATGCAAAAATTTAAACTATCGTTAGTATTAGTAGTAGGAATTAGTTTTTATTGCTATGAATTTTTTCTGAGAATACTGACAGGTGCTTATCAAGAACAAATAGTTGAACACTTTAATCTTTCAACACATATTGGATTTTCTTTTTTAGTATCTAGTTACAATATTACATACCTCCTAATGCAAATACCTGCTGGAATACTACTTGATAGATACGGTAGTAAGAAAGTACTTATCAGTGCCACTATACTCTGTGGAGTTGGTAACATCATTTTTGTCTCAGGTGGTTACGAATTAGCACTATTCGGTAGATTACTAGTAGGACTAGGATCTTCATTTGCTTTTATTGGTGTTCTAAAACTTACTTTAGAAAATTTTGAATCAAAATATTTCCCGATAATAACAAGTTTAGTTATATCACTCGGAACACTCGCTGCAGCATTTTCTCAAAACATAAGTGTCATCATATCTCACTATGATACTTCTTGGATAAATATCTTTATCTATTCTGGGGTTATAGCCCTACCCCTAGCACTGCTTTTTCAAATCATAATCCCACAAGAAAGATATTCTTCGACACTTATGCCAAAGTTTAGTGAAATACTAAAACGAGGTAAACAGCTAATAAAAAATAGTTTAATCTGGAAAAACGCAATGTGGGCAGGACTTCTATATACACCAACAGTAATTTTAACATCACAATATGGTGTACTGTATTTCAAGCAGTCTTACGGTTTTGACAGTATATATTCAACAACCATGATAACTGCGATTTTCATTGGTTGGATTATTTTTTCACCAATAATGACACATATGTGTAACAAATTCAGTGGCAAAAAAATCATAACCATTTCAATAGTTGGAATTATTCTAATATCCGTACTAGTAAATGCTCATTTATTTAAGAATTATGCTATTAGTATTGCGTTCTTATTCGGCACTTTTTCAGCATCACAAGTCTTAGTGTGGTATTACTTTAATAAGATATGCCCTCCAAGTTTTGCTGCAGTTGGGATTGCAATCACAAATATGCTTATAACATTAGTAATAGAGATTGGACAACTCAGCGCTGGACTAGCTATTGATGGTGGTGATCATTTTAATATAAACGCAAGTACAAGTATAACGATCGCATTTGTTATTGTTCTGACTTTAGCATTTATTATCATGAGAAACATGATCAGAAATATTCATGACGCCTCATAGACCTACTATTACTATTGATCAAAAACATACTTAAAAGTCTTAAAAACAGAACTTAAAATAATAACACCCAAAAAAATACCGAGAGCTCTGTATAACCCTCCTGAGACTGATATCTCCATACTAGCACTTGGGAAACACATTACAACAAACCCCATCGCAGCTTGAATGCCACCGTATGTATGTTTTTCATGAGATAAGTTATAATATAAAAATATTGTGAAAAAGCAAAAGCAACTTATATAGAATAAAAGCATACTAACAGAAGACAATCCAATAGTAATAAGAGCCGTACAAATCCCTATAATACAACCAAATAGACGTTGCTTACCTTTAAGAAGGCTAGAACTGTCATTTATACCAACTATAGTTATTATTGAAATAATCATATTTAAAGAGCTGCCCGGAACCTTAAATATCTCCCAAGTTATCACTGCCAAAACAATAGACACTATAAGAGTAGAAGTATACAAAACTCCTTCATTACTTGATGATTTTCTTGGACTAACTTGTGCCCCCTTTGGTAGTTTATAAATAAAAGAAAAAACCACACATGTAATAGCAACCCCAATAGCATTAGCAATAAATCTATTCTCAGCAACGCTATACCCTATAGCAGGCTCAAATATAAGAGCGATACCCAAAAACAATATATGAACTGCTAAAAATAAACTAAAATAATTCTCTGCAGTCGTTTTCGATAAATATAAAACTACTGCCCCTAAGCATAAAAGTATTGTTAAAGTTAAAAATGGATAATCCGAAAAAGTTAAAACTATAAAAATAGCTATTAAACTACCTATAAAAGTTGCCAACAATCTTCTAGGAGCCTTATATAAAATTACATTAAGATTCGGGCTTATGATAGCAATAACAGCTGGTGCTGCCCAAAAAGGATTTTCAACATGTAGCCCTAGACACATAAATATGCTTAGCAAACAAGCTATAGCACCGACAATTGAAATCTTTAGATTTATACTAGAGTATCTTATATAAAAAAGCTCTCTAAACAAACCAGACATGAGCATCTGCTCCTACTGAAAAATCTTTACTTAAATCAGTTTCATTTACCCTAATTATAACTGGAAAGCGTTTATCTAGTTTAATCCAATCAATATTTGGATTAACATCTGGCAAAGCTGTGTTTTCACTATACTCAGGTTTACTTATAGCCACATCTTTATCAACAATCGTTCCAGTTAGAAAATGCAAACCTGTTAAGCTAGTTGTTATTACAACCTTCTGCCCAATTTTTACTTCGGATAAATACGACTCTTTAACATTTGCAATAACTTTCCAATCATTGTCAACAATTGAAAACAAAGGCTTACCCTTTTTAACATAGTCCCCTTTGACTAATCTAAAGTTTGTTATCTTACCTGTTATTTTTGCTCGAACATTACACTCATCTACTTGATTCTGAATAGCTTCTTCTTGTGTTTCTAAAATCTTAATACGATCACTAGTATCAGTTAGGTCAGATATCACACTCTGAACTGCTTGCTTAGCTTTTAGCAAATTTGACTGCTGATTGATAAGAGCATGTTGCTTCCCAGCATATTCAATATCAGAAATAGCTTTTTCTTGGTGCAATCTCTTATACCTCAGAATATCTTGATCTGAAAGCTCCAAACTTACTTTTGTATTTTTATAGTTTTGTTCTGCCAAATCAAGATTAGTAAACAAGCTCTTTTTATAATTTTTCTGAAAATTTATATCTGCTTTGACTGTATTCCTCTTTAATAACTGATCTTTACAGTCAAGCTGAAATAAAATATCTCCCGCTTTAACAAAGTCTCCATCATGCACATACATTATAAGCACTTGCCCACTGACTTTAGAGTTAACTCTAGATATATTACTATATAGGTAAGCATCTCTGACAAATACAGCATCAAAGCTTGTGTATATCTCAAGAATAATTACTAAACTTAAAATTATACTTAGAATTTTTATAAGAGGTTTTTTATATTTCATAATTATGATTAGTTTCAAATTAGATAAGTTTAAACACATTTATAGTATCATATACTGATCGTTCGATCAATATTGTATACAACTATATAAACATGATAAAAATAAATTTATAATATTGGGTATGAATATACTACTAATTCTAAACTTTCACTAGATTTGCAATATCTGCTAACAGTATTTTCTGACCAACATCTGTACCAAAGTCCACAGTATAAAACTCTTTTGAACCTTGAGATTGCGCTTTGACAAAAATTCCCTTACCAAAGACCTTATGAAACACCTTATCTCCTTTTTTGAACTTATTGCCCTTCGTATCATTTGACTTAAGAAAGTCAAAAGGAGATACTCCAAAGTTTGATTTTTGCTTTAACTTTGGTTTATTTTGAGATCCTACAGTTAGTTTACCCTCATTAATATGTTCAGAGTCTATTTCCATAAGAAAGCGTGATTTGACTTGGAAACTGCTTCTACCAAAGATATTACGCACTTGAGCATAGCTAATGGTTAGAGCCTTCATAGCTCTTGTAACAGCAACATAAAATAAACGTCTCTCTTCAGCTAGCTTTTCTTGGATTTTTTTAGATTCTGCACTAGTATATGCCTCTTCAGCATTAATAATCGAGCTAGGAGGAAATACTCCTTCTTCTGCTGCTACTAAGAAAACATAGCGAAATTCTAAACCTTTTGATGCATGTATTGTCATTAACTGAACACTATCTGCATTTTCATCAGCCTGCATCTCGCCAGCTTCTAGTACCGCAAAAGACAAAAAATCTTGTAGTATATCAATATTATCATCAAGTAACTCTATCTGCGGTTCAAAATCTTTAGCTGCACTTATTAACTCTTTTAAGTTATCAATTTTTTGACGATCTTTTTCAGTATCTTTTTCTTGATATGATGCCAACAAACCACTTTCATTGATTACAGTTTCAAGAAGCTTATCTAGACTTAAGTCTTTTATTTGTGATGAAATAGCATTTATAATTTCTATAAACTTCAACAGAAGAGACGCGGTTCTTTTTGTTACAATTTCTTTCTGGATAATATCTATAGTGGCTTGCCAATATGACACATTATTAATCTGTGAGAAATTACGAATTGTATCTAAAGTTTTGTTACCAATTCCTCGTGTTGGAGTATTAATAATTCTCTCAAATGCTAAGTTGTCATTACTTGTAACAGCTAATCTCAAATATGCTAAGGCATCCTTAACTTCAGCTCGATCAAAGAAACGAAAACCTCCATAAATCCTATAAGGTATACTTGCATAAATACAACTCTCCTCAAGGACACGCGACAAATAGTTTGAGCGATATAAAATTGCCATATCAGAATAGTCAACTCCTTCATCATGTAATTGGCGAATTTTATCTATAATATATTTCGCTTCATCACGCTCATTAACTGCACAATACACTTCAACTTTTTCGCCATCTTCAGCAGCAGACCATAGTTCTTTTGACATTCTATTATCATTATTTTTGATTACAGAATTGGCTACTTTAAGAATATTCTTTGTTGAACGATAGTTTTGCTCTAACTTTATGATTTCAACATCGTTTAGATCTGCGACATATTTGTGAATGTTATCAACGACTGCACCACGCCAACCATATATTGACTGATCATCATCTCCAACTGCCATCATATAGTTATTATCTGTAACAAGTAACTTCAACCACATATATTGGACTTGGTTAGTATCCTGAAACTCGTCTATCAAAATATACCTAAATAAACTCTGATAATATTCTCTAAGCTGTTGATTAAGAGAGAACAGTTCATATAAATACAAAAGTAAGTCGGCAAAATCTAAAGCATTATCTAACTGTAATCTCTCTTCATAAGCAGTATAGATATGAGCATAATTAATATCATACTGTTTTGTTAATTTGTTACTACGAATAGCCTTGTCTTTTTGCTTATTAATAAAATTTTGCAATAATTTTGGTGGATACTTTTTATCATCAAGATCCAAACTCTTAATCACTTTTTTGATTAATTGAGCCTGCTCATCTTGATCAAGAATTCTAAAGTTCTTATCTAGACCCAACTCATGAGCATGCTTACGCAATAATCTATGAGCAATACCGTGAAAAGTACCTATCCACATACCAAAAGTTGAAATGCCAAGCATTTTCTCAACTCGGTGTTGGATTTCTTTAGCTGCTTTGTTTGTAAATGTTACAGCTAGAATATTTTCTACAGATACTCCTTTATCACGACAAAGATACGCTATACGAGAAGTTAAAACTTTTGTTTTGCCACTACCGGCTCCAGCAAGTATCAAAGAATTACGATCCTCTAGCAAGGTCGCTTTTTTTTGTTGGGGATTTAACCCTGAAAGAAAGTCTTTATTAGACATTAGAATCAATATTTTATATAACTAGATAGACAATATTTTAACAAAAAATATTCTACTAATGTGAAGTTTCAATAACTAAACTTATTACTGTTGTGAATTAGAGCTAAACAATGCGCTTGTGAAGTTTTTTGCATTAAATACTTGCAGATCGTCAATCTTCTCACCAACACCGATAAATCTAAGTGGTAGTCCCATTTTCTTAGCAATTGAGAAGACTATTCCACCTTTTGCAGTACCATCAAGTTTAGTGATTGTTATACCTGTTAGGTTAACAATCTCATTAAATGCCTCAGCTTGACTAAGAGCATTACCACCAGTTGTAGCATCTACAACAAGCATTGTTTCATGAGGTGCAGAATCATCGACTTTTTTAATTACCTTAACAACTTTTTTTAGTTCTTGCATCAGATTATCTTTATTATGCAAACGTCCTGCAGTATCTGCTATTACTACATCGATACCTCTAGATTTTGCAGAGCTTATAGCATCATAAATAACTGACGCGCTATCAGCTCCTTCTTTTTGATAGACAACTTGCGTATTATTTCTATCACCCCATTCTCGAAGCTGCTCAACTGCTGCTGCACGGAAAGTATCTCCAGCTGCTAATATCACTGATTTACCTTCAGACTGTAGTTTTTTGGTAAGTTTACCTATAGTTGTTGTTTTACCTACACCATTTACACCGACAATAAGTATTACATAAGGAGTATTTTCATGATTAATCTGCAATGGTTGCTGACACGGCAAAATAATTTCTGTCAGTTTATCCTGAATAATTTCATTAAGCTTATCTGCCGTCTGAAGCTCATTTCTTGCTACTTTCCCACGTAAATACTCAACTATTTCGTCAGTAGCTTCAACACCAACATCAGATGTTAAAAGTTGCATTTCAATATCTTCTAGCAGCTCTTCATCAACTACTTTTTGCCCCATAAGAATGGTGCTTAAGCCACTTCCAAACTTACTAGCTGTCTTTGATAGACCTGACTGAAGCCTTGAAAATAGTCCTTTTTTATTATCTTGTTCGTGAACTCTTTCTATTTCAGGTGATGACTGAACTTCTTTCTTCTTTTTAAAAAACATTTAGTTATACTCTAGAAAAATTATTATAAAAATCGACTACTCAAAATATTTATCTCTAAGCTTTGCTATCTTTTGATGCAAAGGATCAAACATGCTTACAATGTTTTTAGACTTTATAAAGTGAACTTCTCCTTCAAAAGCAATTTCGTCCCCTGCCTGAGCATAAACTTCTAAAAGCTTATAACGTAAATCAATATTATTAGGATTCTTCTCTAATGAATCTTGAATAGTAATACTTGCTTCAACATACTTTTCACTATCCAAAAATTGCTCAACAAGCTCATTTACATATTGAAGCTCCTGCTCGGCCTGCTCTTGAGAATCTAATTCTTGAATTTTAGATTCATCATCAGCATTTAAAAGTGCTTCATCAGTATTAGTTTCAAATACAACTCCTCGTTCTGTTTTAACTACAACATTATCTCTTTCAGAGTATATATTATTAGTTATTTCAGCAGATTCATTGTTCTCAGAAATATCTTGATTTAGCTCATGCTCAAAGTCTTCTGAACTAGCCTTGTTTTGGCTATTAGAATTAACTTTATTAGCATTATCAAAAAAATCAAACTCTTCTTGAGGGCCACTATTAGACTTTCGAGAACTATAAAACTCATTTCCCGAAACAACAGGAGAAATACGTGACATTAGGTGATCTCTTTTCTTTCTTGAGATTATTTCTAACTCCTGCTCTTTCTTCGAGTTTCTTGTTTCCCAAAATCTCCTACCAACAATAACAGCCACGGCTAAAACTACGATATAAACAATAAACTTAAATAGTGAGCCTAAAAATGAAAATGAGCTTTCTTCATATGATTCATTTTCTTGAATATTTGCTGAACTTATTTGGCTATCTAGATTACTTTTATATGCTTCGTGAGCATTTTCTTCTCCAGGTATTAAGGTTGGAATCTTATCCTCACTTAATACATTGGGGGATGATGAACTATCAGATTCAGAATCTGTTGAAACCATTGTTTGATCGCCAAGCTTAGGTGTACTTGATGAATCATTACTAGAAGAAGGCTGATTATACGAACCTTGAATCATCCGATTTCTTGTCAAGGTTAGACCATCTTCAACTTCACCTTTAGTAGTAGGAATAGCAAGTTTATCACCAATTTTGATTCTATTATCAACGATTCCTGGAATCTCAGATTTATTTATGCCTTTTATTGCATCAGTTAATTCAGAAGTACTTACACCACTCACTGAATGGCTTTTTGCTATTTTATACAAATAGTCATTCGACTTAACTGTATATATCTCCATCGCGAATGCAGGCGCTACCATAACCAACGCACATCCAGCGGCAAGAATCTTATTGATACCCTTAAACATCTAGCACCCTAATATAAATTTATAAACAAATACTTGAAAATTATAGCATATTTTTTTTACTTAAAAAGTATATGATTTTAATGCTCTCTTGTAGCACTAAATATAATATCAGGATTTTTATCCTGCGCTAAGTGCAAGTTTACTCCTGTTGGCGCAAGATATGTAAGATAGCCAGCACCATCATATGATAGATTAGCCTCATATTTTTTCTTAAAATCATTAAGCTTTTTCTCATCATCACAAAAAATCCAGCGAGCTAATGATACATTGACCCCTTCATAAGAACACTTAACGTTATACTCTGAGGCAAGACGTTGAGCAACCACATCAAACTGAAGTATACCAACAGCTCCAAGTACAAGATCATTAGAAATCACTGGCTTAAAGACTTGAGTTGCACCCTCTTCCGATAGTTGCACTAATCCTTTTTGTAAAGCCTTCATCTTGAGTGGATCATTCAGCTTAACTCTCTTAAAAATCTCTGGCGCAAAATTTGGAATACCTTTAAACTTAAGCTTCTCGCCTTGAGTAAAACTATCACCTATCTGAATACTACCATGATTATGCAAACCAATTATATCTCCAGCATAACCCTCTTCAACTTGCTCGCGCTCACCTGCCATGAATGTTAAAGCTTTTGATATTTGCATCATTTTGCCTGTTCGTTCATGATAAATTTTCATTCCTTTCTCATATTTACCTGAACATATCCTAAAAAAGGCAATTCTATCGCGATGCTTATCATCCATATTAGCCTGTATTTTAAACACAAAGCCTGTTAATTTACCTTCATCTGTATTTACAAGCCTTTCATTTGTCTCGCGTGGCTGCGGATCAGGTGCATAAGCTGTAAAACCATCCATCATCTCTTTTACACCAAAGTTAGATAACGCTGTTCCAAAATATACAGGTGTTAGCTCTCCTTTTAAGAATGCTTCTTGATCAAACTCGTGACTAGCTCCACGTACTAGTTCTATTTCCATCTCCAAGTCATCAAATAGCTCTGTACCAATTTCATTTTTAGCATTAGCTAAACCTTTAATTTTTTTATAAGGATGAATTTCATGACCATGCCCTCCTTCAAAAAGAGTAACTTCATCTTCATACAAATCATAAACTCCTTTGAAGAATTTACCCATGCCTATTGGCCAATTCATAGGAGCACACTTGATTTTCATAATATCTTCAACCTCGTCCAGAAGCTCTAATGGATCTCTTGTATCTCGGTCAAATTTATTCATAAAAGTCAAAATAGGTGTATCCCTGAGACGACAAACATTCATAAGCTTAATTGTACGATCTTCTACACCCTTAACAGCATCAACAACCATCAATGCTGAATCTACTGCCGTTAATGTACGATAAGTATCCTCGGAAAAATCCTCATGTCCTGGAGTGTCAAGTAGATTTACAATTTTATTATTATAAGGAAACTGCATTACAGAGGTTGTGATAGATATCCCTCTTTCTTTTTCCATTTCCATCCAATCAGATGTCGCATGCACACCACTTTTTTTAGCTTTTACTGTTCCTGCTGTTTTAATAGCATTTCCAAACAAAAGCATCTTCTCAGTAATTGTTGTCTTACCCGCATCAGGGTGAGAAATAATTGCAAAAGTTCTTCTTTTAGCAATTTCTTTTAAAATATCACTCATAATTTTTATCTTCTTATATAAATCAACTAACAAAGATTTTACTAGAAATATTTTTATTTAAAACTAAAAATATTTATCCAAAATGGTGTAGATTTCTTTTTCGATGGCATCTATAGGCTGAGAAGCATCAATTTCATAGGCATTATTATTTTTTGTCACTAAACTCTTGAAAACATCTCTTGTTCTATCAAAAAATGCTAAACCTGCTTTCTCAATTCTATCAGGAGAACCTACTTTACCTGCTCTAGTCAATCCAACAGCAGGATCAATATCTAAATATATTGTTAAATCAGGCTGACAATCTTTTAAGAATGTCTCATTTAGAGCATTTAACTTATCAAAACCAAGCTCTCTGCCACCACCTTGATAAGCCATGCTAGACCAGTAGAACCTATCTGATACAACATAAAGATTGCTTTCAAGTGCTGGCTTAATTAGAGCTTCAACATGCTGCACTCTACTTGCATACATCAATAAAAGCTCAGTATCCGAAGCAACCATCTCTTCTTCACAATCCTTAAGTGCTAGAGCTCTTATTTCTTCCGCGACCTTAGTACCCCCTGGCTCACGAGTATACACTGTAGCTAAAGATTTAGAGTCTAAATATTTCTTAATAAAACCAATAGCTGTACTTTTGCCAGCACCATCAAGACCTTCTATAACTATAAATTTTGACATAATTTTTATATAAACAATCCTACAATTACTGCTGATAGAAAACTAACTAAGGTGGCTCCAAACAGCATTTTTAAACCAAAAGCACCCACTATCTCCCCAGACCTTTTACTTAACGAGTAGATTGTACCAACCACAATCCCAATTGAGCTAAAATTTGCAAAAGACACTAGAAACACAGAAATAACCGCCTGAGTATGTAATGATAAATTAGCCATATTATCTTTAACCATCAACATCGCCACAAACTCATTTGATACTAATTTTGTACCCATCACTTTTCCAGCAAATAAAAGCTCACTTGCAGGAATATGTAGAACCCACGCAAATGGATAAAACAGATAACCTAATAAGTTTTGAAATGAAATACCTAATATACTTTCAAAAACTGAATTTAGTGTAGCTATTAGAGCCATAAAGCCAATTAAAATTGCCGCAACTACAACAGCTATTTTAAAACCATCGAGGATGTATTCTCCTAATACTACAAAAAAAGCTCTTTTACTGTCCGTATCATAATCAACCTCTAACTCTTCATAACTAGACTCTTTTTTATAATCATAGGGGTTTATGATATGTAGTACAAAAAAAGTACTTAGCATATTCATAATAATTGCCACACATACATATTTTGCATCAATCATAGTCATATATGATCCTAATATCGACAAAGATACTGTTGACATTGCCGTAGCCGCCATTGTATACAAAACATTCGGAGATAAATGTCCAATAATATTTTTATATGCTAAGAAATTCTCTGCTTGCCCAAGTGATATTGAACTTACAGCATTAAATGATTCTAACTTACCCATACCACTAACCTTGGATAATAAAAATCCAACACTTCTAATAACTAAAGGTAGAATCTTAAGGTACTGTAGGATACCAATGAGTGCAGAAATAAAGACTATTGGCATCAAAACATCTAAAAATAAAACAAAACCATTATTTTCATTAGTATCAATATTACCAAAAACAAATCTTACGCCAACTTGAGACTTATCAATCAAAAAATCAAAAACACTAGCAAAACCATTCATAATAACAACACCGAAACGTGTTTCTAGTAGAACCACACACATCACTAGTTGCACAGTCATTATTATAAATAAAGAGCGGTATTTAATAGCTTTTCTATCTGAGCTACAAATAAAAGCTAATAAAAAAACAACTACAACTCCAAGAATAAAGAACAAAAGTCTTGAGATCACAACTTTACCTTTAAACTATTAATCCGACCACACATGCTGATAAAAAACTAACCAACACTGCACCATAAAGAATTTTCAAACTAAATTTAGAAACTTTAACAGATGCTTCTTTACTCAAAGCCTGAATCGCTCCTATGATTATCCCAATTGAACTAAAGTTTGCAAAGGAAACCAAAAATACTGATATAACCGCTTTAGTGTGCTCTGTAAATTGCTGTGACTGTGTACTCATCATCTGCATCGCCACAAACTCATTAGTTACCATTTTAGTACCCATAAGCTGTCCTGCTGCGTGCAACTCATCGCCATTAATATTAAGTATCCAAGCCATAGGATAAAATAGATAACCCAACAAATCCTGAAAACTTAGACCAAATAGACTACTAAATATCGCATTTAACATTGCAATTAGAGCAATAAATCCAATAAGCATTGCAGAAACAATAACAGCAACTTTAAAACCATCTAGTATGTACTCGGCAAGCATCTCAAAGAAGCCTTGCTTCTCTTCTTCAAACTCTTCATGTAACTTATCATAACTAAACTCTTCGGAAGCTTCATAAGGGTTAATAATATTTAACACAAAGAAAGTCCCAAACATATTCATCACTAGAGCAACACATACATACTTAGGATCTAATAATGACATATAAGCACCTGCAACTGCTAAAGACACTGTAGACATTGCCGTTGCAGACATTGTATACAATACATTTGAAGGAAGATGGCCAATAATTTTTTTGTAATTAATAAAGTTTTCTGATTGTCCGACAGCAAGTGAACTAACAGCATTAAATGATTCTAACTTACCCATACCCGTAACTTTTGATAGAATCCAACCTATGCCCTTAATTACAAGAGGTAGTATTTTGAAGTACTGTAAGATACCAATCAGTGAAGATACTAGAACAATAGGCATTCCCACATTGAAAAAGAAAATGAAGCCATTTTTAGACATATCAGTAAGATCACCAAAAATAAATGCTGATCCTTGATGTGCATAGTTAAGCAAATGCTCAAAACCTTCGGCAATAAAACCAACAACCTTTATACCTACTTCAGACTCAAGCATGAAAAAGCCAAGAGCTATTTGTACAACCAAAATAACCACTAGGTTTTTGTACCTGATTTTTTTCCTATCACTACTCCATATATAAGCTAAAACAAAAACAACAACAATACCGAGTATAAAAAACAATATCCTAGTAGCCACTACTAACTTCTCCATTTAAAAGGTTATCGAGTAAACCACTAACTCCGAATCTAAAGCTATCTGCTACTACATATTTTTTTGACATAATTTCTTCCGCTAGTTTAATATATCCTAAGGCCTGAGCTTCTTCTCTAATACCACCAGAAGCTTTAAAACCAACCTCATATCCAGAGTTTTTTATAGTCTCTAAAATCACTTTAGCGGCTCCTAAGCTTGCGCCATTTGGTGTTTTACCTGTAGATGTTTTAACAAAATCAGCTCCATTTACTATCGCATCATGGCTTGCTTTACTGATTAAGTTATCTTCCAATTCGCCTGATTCAATTATGACTTTCAAGACACGATCTTGGCATACATTCTTGACTTTCTCGATCATATCACATGATTTTTGTGAATGACCTTTTTGGATATATTCATTATAATCAATTACTAAATCAATCTCATCTGCTCCCAATGATACTGCTTCTTTAGCTTCTAAGACAATATCTTCAACTGAGCTATTCCCCTTAGGGAAATTAATCACAGTTGCAACTTTAAAATCACTACCTAAAGTTTTTTTAACTACAGGGACGAATTGTTTATAAACGCATATTGCAGTAACTTCACCTAAAGAATTTTTAGCTTTTGCGCATAGCTTAACGATATCAGCATCAGTGTCACTCTCACCTAGCTGAGTCAAATCCATCAAAGATACTATTTTTTGCTTAGTTGTCATCACAAACTCCAAATATTGACTTACCATACTCTAGCGACTCAACACCCATATAATCTGCGATACTCTGACCGATATCCGCAAATGTATCCCTTGCCCCAATGAACTCTGCTTCGATATTCCTGCCCCATAATAAAAACGGTACACATTCTCTTGTATGATCTGAGCCTGGTGCAGTTGGATCACAACCATGGTCTGCTGCCAGTATAACAATAGTATCTTCATCTAGCTTAGCATCTAAGTCTGGAATTCTTGAGTCTAAATACTCTAATGCTTTACCATACCCTTTAGGATCTCTACGATGACCATAACTTGAATCCAAGTCAACAAAGTTTGTAAACACCAATGTATTTTCTTTTGCTGATTCATACTCTCTAATCGTATTATCAAATAACTCTTCTAGTCCTGTAGCTTTTACTTTTTTAGATATACCTTGATTAGCATAAATATCAGCAATTTTACCTATTGAAACAACTTTACCACCTTGATTAGTTAACTTATCAAGTAATGTTGGTGCCGGTGGCAATATCGAAAAATCCTTACGATTACCAGTACGAGTATATTCATCGGCACACTCCCCAATAAATGGACGAGCAATAACCCTACCAACTTTCATTCCCATCTCATCAAGAATTTCTCTAGCTATTTTGCAGATATTCAATAATTTATCTAAACCATAATAATCTTCATGAGCAGCAACCTGAAAAACGCTATCTGCAGATGTATAAACAATTGGCTTCTTAGTAACACAACTCTCGCAACCATGCTCTTTTAGAACTTCTGTTCCTGATGCATGACCAGCATCTATAAAACCATCGGTAAGTCCAGCTCGTTCAACCCATTCATCAATAAACTCTTTATCAAAATAACCTTGATCACCTTTATTGGTAAAATAGTACCAATCAAACATAACAGGCACGCCAGCTAGCTCCCAGTGACCACTCGGTGTATCCTTACCTTTGCTAACCTCAGCACAATAGCCATACTTTGCATTTTCAATAACATCTATATGACCAACTTGTTGACTAAATTCTTTACACCTATTGTATTCAGCAGCCTTCAACAAACCTTTTGTTGCTAAGTTTGGGAGTTTGATACTCATGCCATTGTTAGTAAAATAGTCAACAATATGACCTAAAGTATCTGATCCTTCATCGCCAAAATCAGCAGCATCAGGTGCTTGTCCTATACCAAATGAATCAAATAATAAAATGACCGCTTTTTTATTCTTTAACATAATCACTAAACACCTTTTTTGTTATTCTCTAGGAATGCAATTCTAATCCCCCGCAAAATCAAATCAGGAGATATCTCATCAAAGATTCCTTCATCTTTAAACAATCCTGCAAATCCACCTGTTGCTATAGTATAAACAGGGGCTCCAAATTCTTCTAAACTTCTGGCCTTAAGCTCTCTTAATGCTCCTAAATGACCATAATACAACCCTGAACGAATATTAGTCTTAGTATCATAACCAATAGCAACCTCTGGTTTGACAATAGTTATTGAAGACAACTGCGAAGCTCCTTGACACAAAGCATTCAGTGAAAGCTTAACGCCCGGCATAATTGAGCCACTTAAGTACTTTTTATCCTTAGTTACTAAATCAAAAGTAGTTGCTGTACCTAAATCAATTATTAGTAAATTTTTATTAGGATAATCAGCTATAGCTCCAATGCAGCTAGCTATTCTATCTGCTCCTACTTGATGAGCTTCAACAGAAGACATATCAAGATCAGTAGTCTCCATACTAATAAAGAATGGCTTCATATCAAAGTATTTTATGACAGCAGAGCCTAAAGAATAATTTAAGTGAGGAACAACTGATGATATAGCACAACCTTCTATCTGAGCTAAATCTACTGAGTTCTCTCTTAATGCCTGCCTTAGAAATACACCTATCTGATCCGATGTGGAATCGACTGATGAAGTAGCATATCTTATTTGAGAAACTATATTTTCTCCCTCAAAAACACCTATATGTATATGAGAGTTCCCCACATCCATTACTAATAACATAAAACATCCTATAACTATAATTTAATGTGCTTGATCCCAACTCTCACCAGAATCAACATTTACCTCTAGGGGAACACTTAACTTAATAGACGATTCCATTATACTTTTTATTTTCGCAGTTACTTCATCAAGATTGAGCTTTCTAACTTCAAATACTAATTCATCATGCACCTGCATGACCATTTTAATGTCATCATTATACTCTTGTGAAATAACAGTGTTAACATCTATCATAGCTTTTTTAATAATATCTGCTGCTGTACCTTGCATAGGAGCATTAACAGCAGCTCTTTCAGCAGCATTTCTCTGGATTGTATTTTTAGCACTAATTTCTGGTAGGTACAATCTTCTTCCAAGTATAGTCTCAACATAACCATTTTGCTTTGCAAATTCTTTAGCTGTAGTCATATACTCTTTTACACTTGGATAACGATTAAAATACACATCTATATATTCTTGAGCTTCTGCTCTTGGTATTTCCAACTGTTTAGCCAATCCAAAAGCACTCATACCATAAATAAGTCCAAAGTTTATTGCTTTAGCCCTTCTTCGTTGCTCACTAGTAACCTCATCAAGACCTATACCTAAAACCTCAGCCGCAGTAGCACTATGAATATCTAAGCCTTGATTAAAAGCTTTTAAAAGGTTTTTATCTTTTGACAAATGCGCCATAATTCTCAGTTCAATCTGAGAGTAATCCGCTGCAACTACACAAAAATCATTTTCAGCAATAAATGCCTGTCTAATTTTACGCCCCTCAGGACTCTTAATAGGAATATTTTGCAAATTCGGATCTGATGAAGAAAGTCTTCCAGTCACAGTACCTGTCTGATTATACGAAGTATGAACGCGACCATTTATATCAAGCATTTTTGGCAACTTATCTGTATAAGTATTTTTAAGCTTTGATAGATGGCGATACTTCATTATTAATGCTGCTATTTCATACTCTTCGGCTAGCTGGACCAAAACTTCTTCAGATGTCGAAGCTTGACCCTTTGCTGTCTTTTTGACTGGGGGAAGCCCCATCTTTTCAAACAAAATCTCTCTTAACTGTACAGGTGAAGCTAAATTAAACTCCTGACCAGCAAGATCATAGCATTTAACTTCAAGCTCCTTTATAGAGTCCTCAAGATTAGCACTTTGTTCTATAAGTTTATCAGCATCTATCTTAACGCCAGTTTTTTCCATATTATTAAGGATAATAGTCAACGGCATTTCAACCTTAGAATATAGACTATATAACACTTCATCATCTTTTAGCATTTTCAAGAAATGATTATAAAGTCTAAATGTAATATCAGCATCTTCAGCAGCATATTTAGCTACTTTTTCTATATCTATTTGATCTAATGTCAACTGATTACGACCAGCTCCAGCTAATGTCGTATATGCGATTGGCTCAATACCCAAATGCTCTTTTGATAAGCTATCCATATCATGTTTACCACTACTTTTTAGCACATATGCCATAATCATAGTATCATTAACTTGATTAACTATCTTAACTCCATATTTTGACAAAACTTTTTCATCAAATTTAAAATTATGGGCAACTTTAGACTTTTGAGAATCTACGAAAATAGGTTTTAAACTATCTAAAACAATCTCTAGTTCTAATTGCTGTGGAACTCCAAGGTATCTATGCTGCAAAGGAATATAATAAGCTCGACCCTCTTTTGCACAAAATGATAGACCAACAAGGTTCGCTTCATAAGTATTAAGAGAATCTGTCTCCGTATCAAATGCAAAACTACTGCTACTTTCCAATTCTTTGACCAAATCATTAAGTTGCTCTAGTGTTGCAACTATCTTATAGTCAACCTCTATATTTTCAGGTTGCGGTTTTGTTAACTTTAGTGAAGATGGAATACTTAAATCTTTAAGTAAAGATTTAAATTCATAACGTGTAAACACCTCATATAAGTATTCTTTATTTGCATTTTTACATTTTAAATCTTCTATAGATAGATTAAGCTCCACATCGCACTTTATAGTTGCTAATTTATAGGATAATTTGAGTAACTCGATATTATTGCGTAAATTTTCTCCAACTTTACCTTTGATATTATCTTGATTGGCAATTATACCTTCAATGTCTTGATACTCTTGTAACCACTTAATTGCAGTCTTAGGTCCAACCTTAGGTATACCAGGGATATTATCTGAAGAATCTCCCATCAAGGCTAAATAATCTATAATTTGATCTGGTCTAATTTGATATTTTTCCAATACCCCTGCTATATCAGTAGTTACGTTTTTCATAGAATCATAAAGAGTCACATTATCCGTGACTAACTGTGCCATATCCTTATCACCGGTTGATATAATGACATCATAGCCTTGTTGCTCAAGATCTCTTGCCAATGTTCCTATTACATCATCTGCTTCAACGCCATCTTTTATTATCAATGGAAATCCCATATTCTCGATAATTTGATGTAATGGTTGGATTTGTACTCTAAGCTCATCATCCATCGCTTTACGATTTGCTTTGTATTCAGGATACATCTCATGACGAAAGTTCTTACCCTTAGGGTCAAAGACTACTGTGACGTACTCGGTATCATACATAGCAGGCAGTTTCTTAAGCATATTAATCACACCTATAATAGCCCCTGTTGGCTCACCTTGACTATTAGTAAGGTTTGGTAAAGCATGATATGCCCTAAAAAGATATGATGATCCATCAACTAAAACAATTTTTTTCATAGATTTTGTAGCTACTTTTTTATCAGGTTAATAGTAATATATATGCTTTGGTATATCAAACTGATTTATACTCTAGACTTCCATTCTAGTGACAAATTTTCAGCTTAACCGAATAATCAATAAGGCTCTAAGGCTATATCAAGATACCACCAATTACTCTTGGCAAAATCTTTACACTTAATTGCATCCTTATAAGTCATAATAACTATCTGTTCAGGATCAAAATGTTCAAAATCCTTAGGCGTATATTTATGATGATCTCTGAAGATATGCTCATGGTAGATATTCACTCCAAGCTCATCCAACGAGCTAAAAAATTTATCAGGGTTACCAATACCAGCAACAGCATCTATTGATTTACCATAGAAACTATCTATAGGTATGCTTTGTTTTGTTACAAGATTTACAAATTTTGTCGCCTTGATTTTAGCTCTGACAATATTAGAATTATAATTTAATAACTCACTATAGTTTTGGTTATCAAGATTACCTATAGTGATTATTTGATCCACTGATTTTAGTCTTTCTACCGGTTCTCTGAGAGGTCCAGCTGGTAGACATAATCCATTGCCAAACATCCTACTGGCATCGATTACTACCACCTCTTTAGTTCTAGCTAATTTATAATGCTGTAAACCATCATCGGATATAATAACATCGGCATCAGGATAATTCTTTTCAATATATTTAACAGAATCAACCCTGTGTGGAGATATTACTATTGGCACCTTACCATCTAATGCATCAAATAACATTGCCGGTTCATCACCACATACACTTGCAGGTGTCTTTGAGTCGACTTCAAAAGGATATCTTTCTGCCTTAGCGCCATAGCCACGACTAATTATAACTGGCTTCTTACCTTGCTCTAGGTATTGATTAGCAAACATCCTCACCACAGGAGTTTTACCTGTTCCACCGACGGAAATATTACCTACTATAATTACAGGAATTTTTGACTCATATTGATTATTCTGTAGCCTAATTTTACGATTATGAGCAATTTTTGAGAAAATAAAAGCGATAGGACTTAAAATATAACTAAGTATCCCTAGCTGAGGTTTATACCAAATGTTATCTATCATTAGTATTACTGAAGTCCTGATTGATATAGCCTAGTATAAAGTCCACCTTTCGCCAGAAGCTCTTCATGCTTACCACTTTCAACTATTTTGCCATCATCCATTACTACAATCTTATCAGCATTCTCTACTGTGCTTAATCTATGAGCAATAACTATAGTAGTACAAGATTTAGTCAAGCTTTCTAATGCTTGTTGAACCACTCTTTCGGACTCATTATCAAGCGCACTTGTTGCCTCATCAAATATTAGCACTGGAGCATTTTTCAATAGAGCTCTAGCAATAGATAATCTCTGGCGTTGACCGCCTGACAATTTAGAACCATTATTACCAATATTAGTATGAATACCATCAGAAAGCTCTTGAACAAACTCATAAGCATTAGCTCTTTTAAGAGCATCAACTACTTTTTCTTCAGAAACATCTCTTGAAAGTCCAAATGCTATATTATTAAATACAGTATCATCAAATAAGTGAACATTTTGTGAAACCATAGATAGATGCGATCTTAAGTTTTCTAAAGTCAAATCTCGTGTATCAACATTATCTAATAATATTTCACCTTTCTGCTGGGTATAAAATCTTGAAATAATGCTCGTAAGCGTTGTCTTACCACTCCCTGATTTACCAACAAAAGCTACGGTTTCTCCTGCTTCAATCTCTGTACTTACACCATTAAGAACTTTTTGCTCTCCAAATGCAAAACTAACATCTTTGATTGTTACTTTACCACGGACCTTATCAAGCTCTTTATTACCTGTTTCTTTCTCTGCCGGATAATCTAAAATATAGAATATATCTTCTGTAGCTGCTACAGCTTTTTGAATAACGACATTAACCTTGGTAAGATTCTTAATTGGTTTTAGAATGGCAGCAGCAGCAGCGAAGAATGACGCAAAAGAACCAGCCGTTAACCAAGACGAACCTCCTCCTTCATTAGTCCCAAAGATTGCGATTGTGAATAGTGAAAAAGCAAGAACTAGTGAAGCAATAATCTGAATAACAGGTGATGTAAGAGCATCTAACGCAATTGTTCTAATCTGCTGAGAGTAAGTATAATCAAGATTTCTAAAAAATTTATTCTGTTGTTTATGTTGCGCACCAAAGATTCTAATTTCTTTGTAGTTTCTTATCGTTTCTTCTGCCGTATGAGTGACATTACCCATTGATGACTGAGTATTTCTACTTAATGATCTGAATTTCTTATTTATTATAGAAATAAACAAACCTAGAAATGGTCCAATAATTATTAAAAACAATGATAATTGCCAACTTGAAACCACCATAACTACTATAAGACCTATAACAAAAGTACCATCTTGCACAACTGTGATAATAGCTGTTGATGTAGCCTCAGTAACTTGATCAACATTATATAATAGTCTCGATATAATCTGACCTGAAGAATGCTTATCAAAAAAGCTAGCAGGTAGATTCATAAATCTCTTATAAATATCTTTTCTAAATTTATAAACAACCTTCTGCCCTAAAGACCCTATAAAGTATTGTGACAAAAATGATCCTACTGATCTCAAAGTCAAAAGCCCTACCATACCAACACCCATAAGCATAAGTATACTAGCACTTTGCTTAGTAATATCGCCACCAGGACCAAACCCATAATTCAATATAGGGTTAATAAGATATATCATTGAAGCATCAGCAGCAGAGAAAAACACACTACCCACAGCTGCAATAACAAGAAAGTGCCACAAATGTTTAACCTGCGACAACAACCTTTTATAAAGGGTTCCCACCCTTTGCTTACTTGTCATTTCACCACTTAGGTTACCCGAACCCTGAGATTTAAGATCAATTTTATCAATCAAATTTGCCATAGAATACAAAAAGCCGTTAAAAAACCAACGCGAATAACAGATAATTATACACTTTTTTCTGTTAACATAAAGCAAACAGAAAGATGTTTATTTGGCTATGGAATTTTATTTAGTTGGTGGTGCTGTTAGAGATATATTGCTTGGTATAGCACCCAAAGACAGAGATTGGGTGGTGATTGGTGCTACAGAAGCTCAAATGATCAAAGCTGGCTTCACAAAAATACTATCTAGTTTTCCAGTCTTTTTACACCCAGAGACTAAAGAAGAGTATGCCTTAGCTAGATCAGAAAAAAAAATAGCTAAAGGCTATCATGGTTTTGAAGTTAATTTTTCAAGCAATATCACATTAGAAGAAGACTTAAAACGTAGAGACTTGACCATCAACTCCATGGCAATAGATAAAAGCAATAATATAATCGATCCCTTTAATGGTCAGGTTGATATTAAAAAGAGGATACTTCGACATACTTCAGAAGCCTTTATCGAAGATCCTTTACGCGTGGTTAGACTAGCTCGCTTCAAAGCCCAACTTAGCGCTTTTAACTTCTCAGTTGCTGACGAAACTATAAATATAGTCGATTCTGTTATTAAGTCAGGAGAGCTAAACTACCTAACTAAGGAGCGCTTGCATATAGAGTTTATCAAGGCACTTAAAAACCCAAGGATTTTTTTTGAGACATTAGACAATCTTGAAGCCTTGGAGGTGACATTCCCATATATAAAAAAATCTTTGGACACAATACCAAACATAAGTTTCTTTGAGAGCAAAATTTACTTAAAATCTTCAAATGATGAGAAAATATGCCTATGTCTTCTAGACATTAAAGATGAGTTTGTTAAACATATAAAGCTGGAATTACTTCTATCAAACAATCAATACAAACTCTTAAATGCAGTCATAACTATAAGAAAAATTTTTGAACTTAAAAAGACAAGTGCCAGAGATGTTCTTAGACTATTAAAAAAAGCAAATTTAATAAGAAATAAAGAGCTACAACAAGTTGGCACAAATACTTACAGAAAATATCTAACAATAAATAATTCCAATACTTCAAACAAAACTATTGAACAGCTAAAAAACACTTTCCATGCCATAAATACCTCTAATATTAAAGACCTGACCATAACAGTGCCAAAAGAAGATCTCTCAAACGCTATAGAATCGCTTTATATTGATAATATAAAAAAGCAATTAAATCTATGATACAATTACAAAAATTTCTTTGTTTTTAGAAAAATTTAATGATGAGATTCATATTTAGAAATATTTTTTTATTTAATACTTTTGTTTGCTTAATCGCATTGGCTGTAGTTATGATTACCATTTTCGGTTTAAACTGGAAGCCCTGCCCAATGTGCCTAATTCAACAACTATGTGTTATATGCATCATGATATTTAGTATCCTAGGGTTAATCAAAAACAGTTCAAAAGGATTTAGTTCAATAGTACTGATAGTAATTGTATTAATCACTATTGTTGGTTGCTATATCGCTGCCGATCAAGCTTATTTACAGTACTTCTCATCAACAATATCGAATGATCCAACAGACTGTGGTGTTATTAGTAACCCATTGTTAATTGATGCTACAAAATCATTAACAGGAACTGTTAGTAGCTGTACTAGTATTTCCGAAGAGATCTCTGGTGTTAGTTTGGCAGTATATAGCTTGATATTTTTCATTTGCCTATTAGGCATAAATTGTATTAGTTTATTTATAAGAATATTTAAAAAATAGTGGGATATAACAGTGGATTTTAAAAAAACTTTTTTAGACCTTAAAGAAAAAATTAATTCTAGTAAGAGAAACTATCTGATTTTTGTACTAGCAACCATTGTCATAGCATGGCTCATACTGGGCAAACTTGGAATATCTCTAGCAATTGTCTACTTTATTTTCCAAATCAACTATATAAAAACAAAACTTTCTCTTCTCAAAAACAAGCGTACCGCCTCAATAGCTGTTGTAGTAGCAACACTAATACTCTTTGGAAGTATTTTTGGATTTGCCGAACTTATTCAAAGTATGATTAAAAAAGGTATGGCTTCATACGTGCCTCAGCCTGTAGCTGTAACATCTTCAGTTGTAGAAAAAACAGACTGGAAACAGGTCATAAACACTATTGGTGAAGCACAAGCTATTCAATCCACAGAGATATCTTCTCAATCTGGTGGTATTGTAAGTGAAATTAATTTTAAGAGTGGACAAGAAGTTAAAGAAGGTGATCTTTTATTTAAACTAGACACCAGTCAACTAAAAGCTAGTTTAGAAGAAGCATTATCAAACCTTAAACTTGCCAAGATCACAAAAGATCGTTACAACAAACTTGTTGAACAAAGAGCAACTTCAAAAGAGTCCGCTGATAAAGCTAATGCTGACTACCTTTCTAAATTAGCTCAAGTTCAAAATATAGAGTCACAAATAGGCTTCAAAGAAATTAGAGCTCCATTTGACGGTAAGATAGGTATCAGAAACATAAGTTTAGGACAATATTTCAACAACGGTGATAATGCTGCTACACTTACAAAGATTGATCCTATATTTATTACATTCCCAGTGCCACAAAACAAAGTGAGCATGATTGATGTTGGTCAAGAAATTAACTTCTATTCTGACTCATATCCTGGTGAAACTTTTACGGCTAAAATTACGGCAATAAACTCTTTTATTAATGATTCAAATAGATCTATAACTGTTCAAGCAACATACCAAAACCCACATCATAAAATTGTCCCAGGAATGTTTTTAACTGTTCATGTTAGCTTACCAGTTAAGAAAAACTCTATTGTGATTCCTAGAAATGCTGTTTCATATAGCCTTTATGGTCAATCAGTATTTACACTCAACCCTGTAATGAAAGATGGCAAACCTGTCACAGCGTCTTACACATCCACCGCTGATGGAGGAATGAAAACTGTTGATACCGACAAGACTTTATACAAGGTGGGACAAGCTAATGTTGAAGTCTTAGAAACTAGAAATAACTTAGCTCTTGTTAAAGGCTTAGAGCCTGGCACTACGATTATTACGTCAGGACAAAATAAAGTGCATAAAGGAATGGATGCAATACTGAACAATAGTGTAAAGATTGACAATAATATATATAATCAGGGAATCCAGTAATGCGTTTAATTGATCTCTTTATTCGAAGACCTGTTCTATCTCTTTCAATAAGCTTTATGATTATTGTTGTAGGAGTTGGCTCATTTTTTCAATTACAAGTTAGACAATACCCATACATAGATAGTGCCACTATTACAGTTACAACAGCATATCCAGGTGCAAACCCTGCTACGATCCAAGCTTTTGTAACTAGACCGATAGAGGCAGCTGTAGGCTCCTCTAAAGGTATTGATTATATGACATCATCATCAGCACTAGGTACAAGTACAATTACGGTATATGTAAAGCTTGGCCAAAATACTAATGATGTACTTTCAGAAGTAGTCCAGAATGTAAACTCTGTACTTAACCAACTTCCTCAAGACGCTTATTCTCCGGCTATTAAATTAAATCCTGCAGATAACTTCCCTTCATTGATTCTAGCTTTCACAAGTAAGACCATGAATACTTCTGAGATATCTGCATATATCAACTCCGAGCTAACACCTAAACTATTAGCTCAAGGGGGGCTTTCATCTGTTGATGTTTGGGGCAATAAGCCTTATGCAATGCGTATTTATCCAAATAAAACTCGCATGGCAGAATATGGAATTACTCCTACAGAATTAGCAACAGCAATAGGTTCAAACAGTTTAGTTTCAGCAGGTGGTCAAATACAAGGACCATACTTAAACTATACACTTAATCCTGAAACAAGTATGTCTACAGCTCAAGAGTATAGAAACTTAATTATCAAAAAAAGTGATAAACAGGTAGTACGACTCAAGGATGTTGCGAAAGTTGAGCTTGGTGCTCAAGACTACAATTCTTCAGTATATTTTGATGGCAAAAATGCTGTCCTAGCAGGTGCTGTAGTCTCCCCTGAGGAAAACCCTCTAGATGTGGTTGATAGACTAGTTGAAGAGCTACCAAATATTAAAGCCGCTTTACCAAATGGTCTAGATGTCAATATTGCATATAACCAAACAACATTTATTGAAGTTTCTATTGAAGAAGTTCTACACACATTATTTGAAGCTGTGATAATTGTATCTGTAGTAATGTTTTTATTCTTAGGATCATTTAGAGCTATTGTTGTTCCAATTGTTGCAATTCCCCTTTCAATTATTGGATCATTCTTTTTAATGTCGCTTATGGGCTTTTCAATCAATCTTCTAACCCTTCTATCCATGATTCTTGCTATCGGTCTTGTAGTTGATGACGCTATCGTTGTACTAGAGAATATTTATAGGCATATCGAAGAAGGAATGGAACCTTTTGCAGCCGCCATCAAAGGAGCTAGAGAAATAGCTAACCCTGTTATATTAATGACTCTAACCCTAGTCGTAGTATATGCTCCAATTGGTATGATGGGAGGCTTCACAGGACAACTATTCACAGAGTTTGCATATTCACTTGCTGGAGCTGTAGTAATATCTGGTATAGTTGCGTATACGCTCTCACCAATGTTATGCTCAAAAATCTTAAATAGA
The DNA here is from genome assembly GCF_008711475.1 of Francisella sp. SYW-2. Taxonomy (NCBI): domain Bacteria; kingdom Pseudomonadati; phylum Pseudomonadota; class Gammaproteobacteria; order Thiotrichales; family Francisellaceae; genus Francisella; species Francisella sp. SYW-2. The sequence goes on from NZ_VXKO01000001.1 coordinate 114,692, forward strand.
GAAATGATGAGCACAAAACTTGTTAAATTCATTGATAAACTCTTTACAGCATTAACTGCGAAATATAAAGCGATCTTAGAGTTTGTCTTAGATATCAAACCTGCAATAGCTGTTCTAGGACTGATTGTACTAGCTAGCTGTTTCATAATGGGTAAAGGAATTAAGTCCGAATTAGCTCCTAATGAAGATATGGGCTTCCTAGGAATTATGGGACAAGCTCCATCTTCTGCAAATATTAATTACCTAGAAACTTTTGGTACAAAATTAGCTAGTACACTAGATGAAGTACCTGGCAAGCAAGACACCTTTATTCTTAATGGAGTAATGGGGTCAAATGTGATTTTTGGCGGCTTTATTATGCAACCATGGGATAAGAGAGAAATCTCTCAACAAAAAGCTGCTCAGATAGCTCAGGCAAAGGTTACAGAACTACCAGGAATACAAACATATACATATCAAACTCCTGCACTACCAGGAATACCAAGAGGTGCCCCACTATCATTAGTTATTCAAAGTGTTAATGATTATGAGGCTATTGATGAAATTACTAACAAAGTAATTGATAAAATGATGAAAAGCGGATTATTTGTATTCGCTCAAAGTGATCTTAAATTTGATAACCCAGTTGTTGATATTAGTATTGATCGTGAAAAAGCTGGTATATTAGGCATCACTATGTCAGATATTGCTAAAACATTAGGTTACTCTTATGCAGGAGGATATATTAACTATTTCTTCCTAAAAGGATACAGCTTCCAAGTAATTCCCCAATTAGCTCGTAATGAAATGTTAACTCAAGAACAATTAGGTAACATATACATTCGTTCGGATGAGGTTAGTGACTTGTTCAACTCAGAATTGCCTCTGTCGGCATTAGTATCCTTTAAAACAGAGGGCCAACCTCTTACCTTAAACACTTTCCAGCAATTAAATTCATCAACGATTTCTGCTGTTATGGCTCCGGGAATAACTCAAGGTCAAGCTATTGATTATGTTAAAAGTGTAGTTAGAAGTGAATTGCCGGAAGGATTCTCATTTAACTTCTCTGGTTCTGCTCGCCAATATATTGAAAACGGTAGTACTATGATGGTAGCTTTTGCATTTGCAATTGTACTTATCTTTTTAGCTCTATCTGCTCAATTTGAGAGCTTTAGAGATTCTTTGGTAATCTTAGTTACTATACCAATGGCGATATCTGGAGCACTAATACCTTTATATATCGGTCAATATATGGGTGCTGGATGGGCATCACTAAATATCTATACTCAACTAGGTCTTGTAACCTTGATTGGTCTAATATCCAAACAGGGTATCATGGTTGTTGAATTTGCGAATCACTTACAAAAGCATGAAAGAATGAATAAGTATGATGCAATTGTAACATCATCATCACAACGTCTAAGACCTATATTGATGACAGTTTCAGCAATGGTGGTTGGCGTCATACCTCTGGTAACATCATCAGGAGCTGGTGCTATTAGTAGAAACTGTATAGGTGTGGTCATATCTAGCGGACTTGTGATAGGAGCGATCTTCTCACTATTTGTTTTACCTGTGGTATATATGTATATTGCTAGTGATAAATCAAGTGCTGTAAAAACCGATTCAGAGCAACAAAAAATCATCGATAATCTTGAAGAATAAGTATTTATAGAGCCTTTTGTTATTAGTAAATTTATTTTTTTTTTGCTAAAATGAAAATTACTCTAATTTAATATATCTTAATGAATGAATAATTCTCACCTTCCTCAGACCAAGCTATTGGCGACTTTAGCGTGGGTAATATGCTTAATCGCTACTCTTAATTATAGTTACGACTTCTTTATCAGGGCTGCTCCTGGTGTAATGGGAGATAATTTAATTCGTGACTTTGGTATTAGTCATACTCAACTTGGAATGTTATCTTCGGCATATTTTATATCGTATACAATAATGCAAATTCCGGCTGGTGTAATACTAGATAAATATAATCGTAAAGTAGTAATCAGTGTTGCTACAGCATTTTGTGTTCTTGGTAACTATTTATTTTCTGCTACAGATAATTATGAAATCGCCTATATTGGTAGAATCTTTATGGGTATAGGCTCTGCTTTTGGATTTATTGGCGCCGCTAAAATGGCCGCTATGTGGCTACCTGAAAGACTTTTTTCAACATTTATAGGATTTGCAACTGTTGTAGGAATACTGGGTGGTCTAGTTACTGACACAATGCTATCTAGCTTAGTTTCTGAATTAGGTTGGAAAGAAGGTAATGCTGTATTTACATATATTGGTGTCGGAATATTACTACTAATAGTTTTATTTATTCGTGATAATCCAAAACATGTTCAGAAGTTCACTCATCTAAGTGAAGCCAACTTCAAAGAAACTATCATTAAAGTTTTAAAAATCTTTTGTAATATAAGATTTTGGTCAGCAAGCATTATTGGTGCAGTACTATTTATACCTATTAATGTCCTAGGCTCGCTTTGGGGGGTTGGCTTAATCCAAGCTAAATTTGGCCTTAGCCAAGAAACTGCATCACATATAAATGGTGTTTTATTTATTGGTGCTGCAGTAGGCTTCACAATTGCAGCAATTATTGCCTCATTAACAAACAGATATCGTCGTATGTTAATTTTGAGCATAATATCACTTGCTGTAATTTTAGCTATTATTTTATATGTTCCCGTTAATTTATCGCTATTCACCTTACTATACTTCTTGCTTGGTGCCGCAGCTGGACCTCAAGCTGTCACTTTTGGTATAGCCAAGATAATCTCACCTAAAGGAACTGCGGGCTCTGCCACAGCTGGTGTGAATATGATAAACAACTTTATTCCAATTATATTATTGCCACTTGTAGGGTATATACTTACTCATTTTGGCTCACTAATAGATAATTCAACCACCATCTATACTATCTCTAGTTACCAAAACGCTCTTGATATGGTAATAGTATTTCTATTAATTTGCCTTCCTATCGCTATGATAATTCCCAAAGAAGTAGATGCGGATCTTGATCACTAATCAGATATTTTAGCTTTATATATAATTTAAATTCTCTGGATAAGGATTTAAATAACTCTGCTTCTCTAAATACGGCAAATCCAGCTCAATAAGATACATTCTAATTATACTGACAGGAACTTCCCAAGATATTTTACAATCACGATACTTATTAAGTAGCTCTTGTAGATATTGTCTCTGAGCTTTTGAAACTTTTTTATTTATTTCTCTGAGAACATTTTGAAGTGCCATATAATGAGCCCCTCTCTTAGCAGGCTTAGCTATTGCTTGCATAAAAAGCTCGATGTATTTATGCTTTATAGCTTCGACATCTACCTTATTACCAGCTTCTGACAACATATTCCCAAGAATTTTCTTAGTCTTATTGTTGTGCATTCGTAATAAAATTTTATGCTTTGAGTGATATTCCATCATTTCAGTAATATTAGAACACCGCATAAACTCTGTTCTAAGACTATGGTAGCAAAAAACTTTACGCAGAAAATGATCACGTAATGTTTTATCAGTAAGCTTACCATCATCTTCTATAGGCAAAAGAGGGTCATATTCTTTTAATGCTCTTACAAACAAACCATCTGCTTTTTCACCTGTATAGCCATGATTCTCATCAAAAACTCTCGCTGTATTAACACCACAGCTTGGAGATTTCGCCTTTAATATAAAACCATATACAGTATCAAGTTTCGATATAAGCATAGCGACAGCTTTCTGAATCTTATCTGTTACATCATCATGAGTTTTATTGGTTTTAACTGACAAAACATTTGTCTGAATATCTTCAACTAGAAATAAAGTAGGCCTAGGAACTCCAAGACCAGCAGCAACTTCCGGACAAACTATTTTGTAATCAAAATATTCAGCATACGTACCAGTTATGTATGATTTATGGCAATTGCCGCCATTATATCGAACATTATTTCCTACTAGACAACTACTGACACCTATTGGTATTTTGTTCAAAACTTACACCTAATTTAGCTAATATTAATTAAATTATAGATTAGATATCAAGATAATAAAGATATTTATTCAAAAGAAGTAGCTATATTAAGAATCTCTTCAAGTCGATCATCTGTATCTGCAAGTACTAAAATCATAACTTTGTTATTTAGATCAAGATTGCCTATACATGTTATAATTACGCCCTCAGTGTCACCATATGTATAATCAACTCCATTATCTTTAAGATACTGATAATAGTCATCTATAGTTGATCCTTTAGGGACTAACACATTATTATGGCCCACCCAAGGCTTATGCTCACCATTGCGCAATTCGTGCGCTAAAAAGCCTGCATAAATAGCGCCTGTTTGTCGTGCATTAACTTCAAGTACGTAAGGTACAATCTTACCATTAATCTCACGGATAAGAAGATCAACACCCACGACACCTCTAACACCCATGTCACGAAGAATTTCTGTCATTTGATCACAAATTTCTATTACTGCAGGCTCTTCACTAAATTTAGACTTATACTTATTGCCTAAGTGTGTCTGACCATCAAGCATTTGATCACTTAAACCAAGACAGACATCGTCTTCTTTTTTATCACCAATACTTACTTGAAAGGCAGGTGAACCTAAATTATCAAGCCAAGGGTCAATCATAAATACCTCAACCCTATGCATAAGCTTTAGAATATCTCTTAATTCCTTTTCGCTCTCAAACCTATGAATACCGTATCCAGAACAAGCTCGAGGCATAATTACAGCACACTCATAAATACCTTTATTCTCATAGTCACGATAAATCTGTAGAGCTTTTTTAACATAATCTTCATCACTAATTGTCGATATAATATTAACACTCGGAACTAACACACCCTTATCATACAACATTTGCCTAAGGAATGACTTATCATTTAAAAACTGTGATAATGCTTCTGATAGCCCATAGTTTTTATTGTGTTTGATTCCGATTAGTTCGATTGCTGTAGCAGCTGTAAATGGCACAATATGAGTATACTCAGGATTACTAAACTCAGGAATTTGATCAGCATAATTCATAACTATTGTAGACAGCCTAGAGTGCTCCATCAGCTTGTCTAAAAATATAAAGTTATCCATGGTTATATACGTAAGACCAATCCTATTAAAATAACTAACAATTTCTTCAACTTCACTCTGTGTCTTTTTTGGCAGGATAATTTTGTGATCTTTGGCAAGTAAGCACAAAGTACGTGTAACATATTTATTTACAAAAGAGCTAACAAGATCTGCACCATATATATCTGTTGTATTAGGCACATGAATAGCTTTTTTACCCCATATTCTTTCAGAGACAGCATTTGTCTTTTTTATTGCCATATTTTAAGCTCCTATTAGTTGTTTCTGCCGCTTATACGCTACAGCTTTAGCAAATGCGTCAGCCATTGATGCTAACTTATCCGGATCAACTTCTAAATTAGCTATATCATAATGTTCATCCGCAGTTGTTGTTTTAGACAGCAAGTCTTTCGGTATATCAATACAAACTGCCTCAAGCTCGCACACAAGATAGTGAGCCACCAAATGTTCCGCTAGGATATACGGTTTATCATACTCTATATCAATATCAATCTGTTTAAGTTCATGAGATAGAGATTCAATCAAATCTTTGGAGGCAAATATCCCGTTACGAGCATCTCCCGTAAAGAGTTCAGTAACTCTTTTTTCACCCTCTTTATGAGCATTTCTATACAGCTCAATATATTTTCTCAACGTATCAGGAGTTTCTATAATAGCTTCTGAATATCTTTCTTGTACAACATTTGGAGAGTAAGTAGACATGGTATGTAAATCTATGGCAACTGCATTATAAGTTTTGGCAACAGCAACAATATGACATAATTTCTGCATATACTTATCAAATAACTTCATAAGCTCTTGTTTAAGTTCTATATGCTGATTATAGTCGATGATATCTCTTATACAGTTTGGATATAATCTTCCCGCATCTAATATGGAGCGAGGGAAAGAAGGCTCTGCAATAAGTGTGTATAACCCATATTCTAAATAGAGCCTCTGAGCTATTGCATGAGAGAGCGAATGTGTACCGAAATCATATTCTATTGATAAAAAATCATCAAACTCTTCTTTACTAAGTTTGACAAGCTGTCCAATAGCAGGAAAATCAAACTCAACAAAATCTTTACCTAATTCTGCATGAGGGCATGTAATGACTAAGTCAAACTTTAAATCTTCCTGGGTATAGAAGTATAGAGTAGCCGCTTCATAGTATTTTACGTAGAAAGGCTCAACTACTTTATTCATGCTATCTAACAAAATTATATAATTATTATTTATGATAATATTCGATTATAGCAATTATAAAACTAATAATAAAATTCAAAATTGATTATAATTATTTTTACTAAATATTTAATCCTGTATCGGTATGTTTTTTAAGAATAAAAAAGAAAGCTCCATCTTAAGCTTTCTAGTTGTTTCTTTTGCAAGCTTTTTTGCTATTTTTATGCTTGTTATCTCTATTTTTAGCTTTTATCAGGTTAAGCACCAAAACAACTCTCTTTTTAACTATCAATTAAAAACCGCAGCGCAAGTTATTGAAACTGTTCTAAAAATATACCCATTAGAAGATGATGAAAATACTACCGATATGATTGTTAACAAAATATCCTCTTCTTTTTTGAATATTAAGAATTATAATGAAAGCGTTGGCTTTATCGTATATGATAGAAAACACAAAAAGCTACTATTAAAAACATCAAACTTGCCATCATTTCATAAGAATTATGATGGAATTACATCTACTACAGGGTTTGAATGGATTTATACAGATACTGATGGTATTCATAAACACTGGTATACATATACTCTAAAGACAGACGGTGGAGATGTAGTAACAGTATTCGTAAATAATTCTGATAAAGATAAACTATCTCGACAAATAATTTTTAAGTTTGCAATACTTTTAGCATCAATATATATAATCCTTATTGGATTTATCTATTACATACTAAAAACTGCTCTTTATCCTCTAGAAAGAATAAATAAGCGTGTAGCAAAAATTAATCCTCGTAGAAATGAGAAACTTAATGAGGATATTATTCCCTTTGAGATAAAATCTATCGTTGAACAGATTAATTCATTAATAGAAAAGTTTCATGCAACATTAGAGAGGGAAAAGCGATTCTCAGGCGATGCTGCACACGAACTTAAGACTCCTATAGCAGGAGTAAAAACTTTGGTTGAGATTGCGCTTGCATCTGATGACATAAATGAGATTAAACAAAAACTCGAACGAATCAAAAACTCCACCAATAGATACTCTCACATTATTGACCAGTTATTAACATTAAGTAGAATCCAGCCGAATGAGCAAATCACATTTGGTAAAAAACTTATGATCAATACTGTACTTGAAACATTCATTGCTGATAATGCTATTAAAGCTATCGAGAAAAATATAGAAATTGCCTTCTATCCATCACAAGAAAATTTATATTGCTATAGTAACGAATACCTATTAGGAATAATGTTTAAGAACCTAATATCAAATGCTATAAAATATACTCCAGATGGTGGACTCGTTGAGATACACTCTTTCCAAAAGGATGATAATATCGTTGTTGAAATTAAAGATAATGGTATAGGTGTCCCTCCTGAAAATATCGAACGTATTTTTGATAGATTCTATAGGGAGACAGGAACCGGTGAAGAAGGAAGCGGACTTGGACTGGCAATAGTTTCAGAAATCGTAAGGCTCCATGACGGTAAGATATTTGCACAAAACAATACTGATGGGAATGGTATCACTGTTACTGTCAAAATTCCTATTGAGCATAAACAAGAAGACTAAATATATCTTTCTAGAGCCTTTGAAATCTCAGGATCCTCAAACTCAAAACCCTCTCTTTGTAATTTAGTTGGTTTTATGTTTTGGCTAGATAACAAAAGCTCCTCCCCCATCTGTCCAAACATTAGCTTAATCATTGCACTTGGAATCTTAATTATACGTTTTTTGGCTAGATATTTACCCAAAAGCTCTATTAAGTGCCTATGCTGGCTAGCTTCGGGCGATGTCAGATTATATACTTCTTTCTTGTCCAACTTGTTGTCTATAATAAACTCAACCGCTCTCGATAAGTCAAAGACACTTATCCAAGTCATATAATTATGTCCATTACCAAACATTGTCAAAAAGCCAAATTTAGCAGGCATAATCATTTTTTCAAGAACACCACCGTTACCGATAACAACCCCAAAACGCATGATTGTGTACCTAGCTAGCGGAGAATCCACTAAACATTTCTCCCAACTATCAACAACTTGCTGACCGAAAGTTAAGTTATCAAACTTTCTATCATGCTTTTCTTCATCCTGAGGAATATCAGAAAAATTATAATAGCCAATAGCACTAGCATTAATTAGCCAAATATTTTTATTACCTATTAGTTCAACCAACCTAGTAGTTGGTTCTATACGACTAGATATAATCTTATTCTTAACAGAGTTACTCCAACGCTTCTGACCAATGTTATAACCACATAAATTTATGACAATATCAAAATCGGATATCTTAACCTCATCAAGTTCAGACCAAGTTAATAAATCATCATAGTATCCAATTTTAGATTTTTGCGATCTAGTGAGTAATGTCAATCTATACTTAGGACTTAAATATTTTGATAACTCCCTACCTACAAATCCTGATCCGCCTGCTACTAGTATTTTCATAAGATCTCCTAAAATCTTAACTTATACTACTATTATATTTGTAAAATTTGACTAAGTAACATTACAATTTATTAATCTAGTTTGTGGTTACTTGAGAATAGTAAACTATTGTGAGATTCTATTTATAGTAGCCTCCCAGCTGAAAATCATAATAAAAGTTACTAGCCTAATCTATAAATAGGTTGGTTTTAATAACAACGAAAAAATAGAGGTTCTTTCTATGTACTGGGTCGAAATACTATCAAGAATACAGTTTGCCTTTACGGTAAGTTTTCATATTTTGTTTCCAGCCTTCAGTATTGGGTTATCAACATTTTTGATGATCTTCGAGGCTTTATGGCTAATTACCAAAAATGATAAATACCTCGCTATAGTGAAATTCTGGACAAAGATATTTGCTCTTACGTTTGGTATGGGCGTTGTGTCTGGAATTGTTATGGAGTTCCAATTTGGTGCTAACTGGGCAGGCTTTGCCGAAAAAGTTGGTCCTGTACTTGGCTCTCTGTTCACATATGAAGTCCTTACAGCTTTCTTCATAGAGGCTGGAGCATTAGGTATTATGATTTTCGGTTGGGGTAGAATAAACAAATATGTTCATTTTTTGGCTAACTTCACAATATTTGTTGGTGTGACATTATCAGCCTTTTGGATATTATCAGCTAACTCATGGATGCAAACACCTGATGGTGTGAACTATATCAATGGTAAGTTTGAAGTATACAGCTGGTATCATGTAATCTTTAACCCTTCTGTGATTCCAAGGTATATCCATATGCTTATGGCTGCATACTTGAGTACTCTAATGGTTATACTAGGTGTTAGTGCATATTACATTATCAAGGATAAACATCACACCTTTGCAAAAACATGCATCAAATTTTCGATAGTTTCCATTCTAATTTTAAGTATAGGTCAACTTGGTGTGGGTGACGATGTAGGTAGAGAAGTACATGAACATCAGCCACTTAAAACAGCGGCAATGGAAGGTGTTTGGGATACTCAGAAAGGCGCTCCTTTTGTAATATTTGCATACCCAAGCGAATCACAAGAAAAGAACTTATTCGCTATAGAGATTCCTAAGCTTGCTTCTCTAATAAACACTCATGAGTTGGACGGAGAATTAATAGGTCTTAAATCTGTTCCGGAAAAAGATAGACCAGTGGTTGCTGTCGTATTTTATAGCTTTAGAATAATGGTAGGTATTGGTACACTAATGATACTTATGGGTGTTGTAGGAACTATACTCTTAGCGAGAAAAAAACTACAAACTTCAAAATGGTTCCTAAGACTCTGTACACTAACTACACCACTTGGTTTTGTTGCTATCATCACAGGATGGTTCACAGCAGAATTTGGTAGACAACCTTGGACTGTATATAACATACTAAGGACTGAGTATTCCGTCAGTGATATTAACTTCTGGCAAGTGTTTAGCTCATTAGCAGCAATAATCATTGTTTACTTCATTATATTTGGGTTCTTCTACTTCAGATACTTATTTAGAATTATAAATGGTGGTCCAAGTACTGGTGGAGAAGAAAGAATGCCTTACTCATACTTCCAATCAGTTGAGAAGACTACAGGCGAGGAGGAATAATTATGGACTTAGGATTAATTTGGTTATTTATAATTGCTTTTGCTCTACTACTGTATATTGTATTAGATGGATTTGCTCTAGGCATGGGGTCACTATTTCCATTTTTTGATGATCATCAAAAAGATATTGCAGTGAGTATATTACTACCAACTTGGGATGGTAACCAAACATGGCTAGTTTTTGCTTTAGCGTGCTTTTATGGGATGTTTCCTATCGCATTTGCCTACATATTCCCTAAGATTTACTTATCCGCGATACTTTTAGTAGTTATGATACTCTTCAGAGGTATTTGCTTTGAGTTTAGACTAAAATCTCATAAAGGTATCAAAAACTGGGATAAGCTTTTCTTCATATCTTCATTAACGGCAACTTTTCTGCAAGGCTACATAGTTGGCGAATTGATAGTAGGTTTCCCACATAGTACTTTTTATGGTGCTGGCTTTTCCATACTTACTGGTATTGCTTTGGTATTTGGTTATAGTTTACTTGGTGCAACTCGCCTTATACTTAAGACTGAAGGAGAGCTTTTTGATAAAGCTAAAAGACTAGCTAAATCATGTAGTATAGTACTTGCGATATTAATGTTAATTATTGGAGCAATTACTCCTATATATACCAAACTACCTTTAGATAGCTTCTATAAAATGACTGTTCTTGGTGCACTTTTTGTACTTACCATTATAAGTTTCTTAGTTCTTATCAAAGTGATAGATGCTAAAAATCATGCTTTACCATATTGGTCAGCTGTAGCAATATTTGTCTTTACATATACAAGTATGTTGGCACTAATATTTCCATATATTATCCCTTATCACATTACATACACTCAAGCACAAGCTAGTGATACCACATTACTATTTACGCTAATTCCAGCTGTAATTATGATCCCATTACTATTGCTATACACCAGCTATGCTTATTATATCTTCAGAGGAAAAACCAAAGAAAAACTAAGTTACTAGGAGAACTAATTTGAAAAGCTATAAAAATCTAGATATTTATCTCGCATATTTTGGCTTAATACCTTTTGTTTTCTTCTCACTCTGTCTAATACTTGGCTATAACGACTTTTTAATATTTGGCAATATAATTAAAGCTATCTCACTATATGGAGTGGTTATTGCATCATTTATGGCTGGAACCCATTGGGGCAGACAAATTAATTTAGAACCCAGCTCTACAAAAATATTTATACAGCTTACTAGTAATTTAAATGCAATAATTATTTGGTTTGGATATCTAAACTTAGATCCCAAAGATTTTATATTATTACTTATAGCAGAATTTCTAGTATTACTTAAAGTCGATTACTACTTCTTTAAGTTAAACCTTATCAGTTCAAAATATTTCAAATGTATAAGACTACCAATAACACTATGTGTTGTTATTTCACTAGCAGTTTCTTGGAGTCTTGTATGAAAGTGGCAATAATAGGTGCTGGTCTTGCTGGATTAACCGCTGCAAATATTCTAAAAGATTTGACACAAATAACTATTTTTGAGAAATCTCGTGGAGTTAGTGGCAGAATGTCAACTAGATATGCTGACCCTTACTACTTTGATCATGGAGCTCAATACTTCACTGCTAAATCCCTTGAGTTTAAAGAGTTCCTTAAACCAATGATAGATCAAGGCATAATCAAAAACTGGCAAGCAAATTTTGTTGAAATCAAAAACTCTGAGATAATAAATCAAAAACCTTGGGGTAATGAATATAAACATTATGTTGGCTCTCCTAAAATGAATGCCGTAGCGCAATACTTAGCTCAAGATCTAGATATATCTCTGAACACACGTGTTAGCTCTATCACCAAAGAAGATAGACTTTGGATTGTTAAGGATGATAACAACCAATTTTTAGGATATTTTGACTGGATTATTTTTGCAATCCCATCAGACCAACTTAAAGATTTACTACCTCAAAACACTTCTTTCTATAACCAAATTAGCTCGATAAAAATGGATAGCTGCTTTTCACTAATGCTTGGTTATAATAAAGAGATTAATCTGAATTTTGATGCTGCTCTAGTACATGACGAGATAATTAGTTGGATATCTCTCAACAGCTCAAAACCAGATCGTAATACCCCTAGCTGCTTAATTATACACTCTGCAAATAAATGGGCTAATCAATATATTGATTACGATCGTGAACAAATCCTAGAAACAATTTTTGAAAGAGTCAAAGAGATATTAGCTATAAATCTAAATCAGCCAGATTATAGAACACTACATGCCTGGCGTTATGCAAATATAGGTAAACAAAATACACCTGGTTACTTTATTGATACAAACCAAAATATATCCGCATGTGGTGACTGGTGTATAAAGGGGCGTGTTGAATCTGCATTTACAAGTGCTTCAATATTGGCCAATCAGATTAAAAATTTATTATAATATCAAAAACAGAATCAAATATTATCGAAACATACCCTATCTTATTATTATATACTTAGCTGCCTCTTCAGGAGTTATTGTTCCCGCTTTAAGAAGGTTTTCTATACTTTGCTCCATAGTTGCCATACCTTTTGCCGTACCAGTCTGAAGAGCTGTGTATATTTGAGAAAGCTTATTCTCTTTTATCATATTTCTGATACCAGTATTAGAAATAAGAACCTCATACCCAGCAACACGCCCACCACCTTTACGCTTAAGAAGACGCTGAGATATTACAATCTGTAAAGATTCTGCTAACATATTACGGACTAATTCCTGCTCAGCTGGTGGAAATACCGATATTACCCTATCCACTGTTTTGATTGCTGACATTGTATGTAATGTCCCTAGTACCAAGTGACCAGTTTCAGCTGCCTCAAGAGCCAAACGTATAGTTTCTAAATCACGCATCTCCCCAACAAGAATACAATCAGGATCTTCCCTTAGTGCTGATTTCAAAGCCGCATTAAAGCTTCTTGTATCTCTTTTGACCTCACGTTGGTTAACTAAAGCTCTTTGGCTTGTATGTACAAATTCAACAGGGTCTTCAATCGTTAGGATATGAGAATCTTCTTTTTGGTTTATCTCGTTTACTAAAGCTGCTAATGTACTACTTTTACCAGAACCTGTAGGTCCGGTAACAAGTATCAAACCACCCTTTTTAGCTTGAACTGTTTTCAGAATCTTAGGAGCCCCGAACTGATCTAGAGTGGGGATAGTATTCTCTAAACGACGAAATACAGCACCATACCCACGATTATGAAAAAATGCATTAACCCTAAATCTTGCATCATTATCTTTATCATCAATTGAAAAATCACATTCATAGGTCTCTACAAGCTCATCCTTCTGATCATCTGTCATAATCTCCAAGAGCATTTGAGAGATCATCTTATCATTTAATACAGGAGATGTTTCGATATCAATCAAGTCCCCATCAATTCTATACTTAGCTTTACAACCAGATGATAAATGTAAGTCTGACGCTTTTTTTTGCACACACAGAGTTAATAATTTTCTTATCATATATAAAAAATAAAATTAATAGTTATAGTAAAACTTTATCACTATTAAGAAACAAAAAAAACAAAGAATTAAATTATTTTTAGAGATAAATTATTTGAATAATTTTTTGAAGAAATTAGCTATTCTTGCAAATGGACAAGAAGACTCTTCAGAGTCTTTAGAGCAAGAATTATTATCAGTGTTTACTGAACTAGATTTTTTTTTTTGATCCATCATATCTTTAAGAACTGTTTGCAAGATACCGCCGTTCTTCAGATAATCAACATCAACATCTGCATCTAAACGAGCTAATGCTTCAAACGTTGTAGTATGAGCAGTCTTAGGATGTACAGCTTCAACAACAACAGTTTGACGAGGCTGAATATTATTCAAGTTTTTGATATTGAACATTTCAGTACCATCTAGACCAAGAGTCTTAGCACTTTGACCATCAAGATATTGAAGAGGTAACACACCCATACCTACAAGATTAGATCTATGAATTCTCTCATAGCTCTCAGCTATAACTGCTTTAACACCTAATAGGAAAGTACCTTTTGCAGCCCAGTCACGTGATGAGCCAGTACCATATTCTTTACCAGCCAAAATAACTAGAGGAATATCTTTCTCTTTATACTTCATAGCAGCGTCAAATACATACTGTTGAGAGCCATCAAGATGATACTTAGTATATCCTCCTTCTACGCCATCAAGAAGTAAGTTACGAATACGGATATTAGCAAATGTACCTCTCATCATAACTTCATGGTTACCACGACGAGAACCATAAGAGTTGAAATCTTTTTTCTCTACACCGTGAGACTTCAAATATTGTCCAGCAGGATACTCTTCTGGAATAGCTCCAGCAGGTGAAATATGGTCTGTAGTTACAGAGTCACCCAACATAAGTAGAGTTCTAGCACCTTTGATATCTAAGTCATCATTACCCTCTGCGAACTTCTCAAAGAAGCTTGGGCATTGGATATAAGTAGAAGAACTGTCAAACTCATAAAGCTTACCTTCAGGAGCATCAAGTTTCTTCCAATCTTCTGTACCATCAAGAACTGTAGCATATGCTTTTTCAAACATTGCAGAATTGATTACATCTGATTGGATTGCAGCAATTTCTTCTGTAGTAGGCCAAATATCTGCCAAGTATACAGCATTACCTTCCGCATCAGTTCCAATTGCATCTTCAACAGGATCAAAATCAACAGTACCAGCTAGAGCATAAGCAACCACATGGATAGGAGATGCTAGATAGTTTGCTTTAACATGAGGGTTAATACGACCTTCAAAATTACGGTTACCTGAACTTACAGAAGATACTACAAGATCAGCCTCATTGATTGCATCAACAACAGGCTCATCTAAAGGTCCTGAGTTACCAATACAAGTAGTACAACCATAACCTACTAAGTTGAAGCCTAAGTTTTCTAGCTCTGGCAATAAGTTAGCTTTCTCAAGATATTGAGTTACTACTTGAGATCCAGGTGCTAGAGATGTTTTAACAAAAGGCTTAACTTTAAGACCTTTCTCATTAGCTTTTTTAGCTAATAAACCAGCACCTAAAAGTAGTGATGGGTTTGATGTATTTGTACATGAAGTAATTGCAGCAATAGCAAGAGAACCATGAGTTATTTTCTCACCTAAACCTTTTACTTCTGCAGATTTCTTAAGTTGCTCTTCTGTCAAACCAAAACCATGTAGACCCTGCTCATGAACCAGAGCCTCTGCAAATGCTTTTTTCATATCATGGAAAGCAACTCTATCTTGTGGACGCTTAGGACCAGCAAGGTTAGACTCAATATCAGATAAGTTTATCTCTACAATACTAGAGTATTCAGGCTCTTCTGATGGATTCTCTCTAAATAGTAATTGCTCTTTATACATATCACGAGCTGCATCAACAAGCTCACTACGGTTTGTATTGTTAAAGAAGTCTAATGTTACTTCATCAACTGGGAAGAAACCTATCGTAGCACCGTACTCTGGAGCCATGTTAGCGATAGTAGCTCTATCTGGTAGAGATAAGCTCTCGAGGCCTTCTCCATAGTACTCAACAAACTTACCTACAACACCATGCTTTCTAAGTGCTTCTGTAATCTCAAGTACTAAGTCAGTTGCCGTTACACCAGTTTTTAACTTACCAGTTAGTTTAACACCAACCACATCTGGAAGTACCATGTAGTACGGCTGACCCAGCATTACAGCCTCAGCTTCGATACCACCTACACCCCAGCCTACTACACCAACACCATTGATCATGGTAGTATGAGAGTCTGTACCTACTAATGTGTCTGGATAAATTACATCTTCACCATCAATATTTTTAACTAGTGCTCCTTTTGCAAGGTACTCTAAGTTAACTTGGTGAATAATACCCATCCCAGGTGGTACTACAGTGAAATCATCAAATGCCTTTTGTGCCCACTTAAGTAGACTATATCTTTCGCCATTTCTTTCAAACTCTTTAGCCACGTTTTGTGCTAGAGCTGTTTTTGTACCATAGAAATCAACTTGTACAGAGTGGTCAATTACCATAGCTGTATCTACAAGAGGATTAATCTTATCAGCATCACCACCGGCGTCTTTGATAGCCTTTCTCATAGCAGCTAAATCAACAACCGCTGGTACACCTGTAAAGTCTTGCATCACCACTCTAGCTGGCATATGTGGAATTTCAGGTCTTGAGCTAGCTTTAGCGTCCCAATCTAAAACCTTATGCATATCATCTTCTTTTACTTTGTAGCCATCTATATTTCTTAGTTGGTTTTCAAGTAATACTCTGATAGAGTAAGGAAGACGAGTTACATCTTTACCAAGCTCTTGAGAAAGTTTCTTTAAGCTATACAGAGAGTATTTCTTTCCTTTTTCCTCTATCTGTAGCTTAGTGATATTTTTAATATCAGACATGCTTTAACCTCCGTAGATACTAATTAATTTTTGCATAACACGCGTATATTTTAACCTGTTAATGACTATTTGTATATAAAATATAATCTTTCAGCTATTTTGCATCACTTTAATAGTGAAATATCAAGCTTGCCTTTTTTGAAAGGTGGACACCATAAGTAGCTTGTCTCAATAATTTTTGAAAATTTAAATACTCCATCAACAATACCATCACTACCACCGAGCATATTGCCCATCTGTAAATTGAATGATCTAAATGATAATGCAAACGCAGAGAACATGAAGCCTCCATTTAGATTATCATCTGACCAAGGCATTGATCTTCTTAGTAACTCTGCTTCTGGATCAAAATTTTCTTTGGCAGATCTCTTAACATGAGCGAAGTCTTTCAAATCCTTAAATTGATGAGAATCATCCAAAGATCTACCAATACACTCTTCTTTCGCTGATTGGCTTGCACTATTTAACCAATCAAAGTCATGTAACCATTGCTGAAGAACCCAAAAGCTCGACCCCTCTAACTTGCCTTCTGGTATTACCGATGCTGGAACAACCTCTTCACCCTTAGGATTCTCAATACCATCTTCAAATCCTGATAAATCATACTTTCCATGATAGGTATAGCTAGAAACTATTTTTTCTACAGTAAAGAAATCTTGCAATGCTTTTCTGATGTTTAATGCGTTATGAAATAGCTCTCCTCGATCATCACCTCTTAACCAAAGTACCAAGTCATAACCATCATTATCAGACATTCTTTCATTATTGAATTTAGCTCTTTTGAAATTATCATCACCAGGAAGGTCAAACATTTGCAAAAGATCTTTACCAAATCCAGCAACCACACTCTTACCATCGACAAACTTTTGTAACACCTTCAATCCAAACTTGACATCATTATCTTTATTGATACTAAACATCATATATAAAGCAGATGATGGTAAACCCTCAGTAATTCCCAATTGATATTTAATTATTTCCATCTAACTTTCCCTTATAAAATTCTCTTTAATAGTTATAATATAAACAACTACTATAAAACTCCACAAACTAATGTTAAAAAAACAACTATCTTATTTCATAATTATAGGTATATTAGCATCAATAACTAACTTTGTTATTGTATGGTTGCTTGTTGAACTTGATATTTTCAAGCCTATGGTTGCAAATTTCTTTGCATTTCTTATTGCTTTTAATGTCAGCTATTTTGGACATAGATTTTTGACATTCTCCACAACAACTCAATCACATAAAAAGGCTGCCTCACAGTTTTTCATCAATGTAATGATTGGTTTAGCACTCAATGAAGGCATATATTACGTATTACTTCATCTTCTGCATATACAATATCTAATTGCACTGTTTATAACGATGGGGTTAGTCGCAGTATATACTTTTGTTGTTAGTAAATTCCTCATCTTCAAGGCATAAGATGTTTAATATAAACAAGCAAATAGGAATATACATACACTTTCCCTGGTGTGTCCGTAAATGCCCTTACTGTGATTTTAACTCTCATGCAATCAAAGATGATACATATCTTTCACAAGATTATTACAAAAAGCTAATTGCCGACTTTGATACTCATCTAGCTGATCTACAAGATAGAGAAGTTATAAGTATTTTTATAGGGGGTGGCACACCTTCACTTTTCAAAGCGGATTATCTTGGTAAAGTTTTACAACACATAAAAGATAATTCAAAGCTTAATCACAATTGTGAAATAACTCTAGAAATGAATCCTGGTACTGTCGAACGTGGCTCTATTTCAGAGTATGCAAATATTGGTATAAACCGTATCTCAGTTGGTGTACAAAGCTTTCAAAATGAAAAGCTGCAGTCATTGGGTAGAATCCATAATTGCGACAATGTTTATACAACTATTGAAGAGATTAAGAATTCAACAATTTCGAATTTTAATATTGATATCATGCATGGGCTTCCCAATCAAAGCTTTGAGGATGGTATTTTTGACATTTCTCAAGCAATTACAATGAAGCCAACTCATATATCTTGGTACCAACTAACTATAGAACCAAATACTCTTTTTGCAGCAAAGCCTCCAAAACTACCAGACGAAGAAACTTTAGAGCAAATTGAAATAACTGGTAAAAAACTACTCCAACAATCTGGGTACTATCAATATGAGATATCCGCTTATGCAAAAGATAATTTAAGATCTATTCATAACTCAAACTATTGGAATTTCGGCGACTATATAGGTATTGGTGCTGGAGCTCATAGCAAGATTACAAATCTTCAAACCAAAGAGATTAAAAGAACCTGGAAACATAAACATCCCAAAATATATTCACAAGCAAATAACTGTATAAAAGATTTTAATACTGTTGGTAAAAATGAACTAATATATGAGTTTATGTTAAATGCTTTAAGATTAAAAAATGGCTTTGGTATCAGCACTTTTGAGCAACAAACTTTTTTATCTAAGAATGAAATTATCCAAAGATTATCGCAAGGGGTAGAAAAAGGGTTACTAAGTTTTTCTAACAACAAGATCGAGCCAACAGACAAAGGTTATTTATTTCTAAATGATTGTATTAACCTTTTTATCTAATCATCATATCTAATCTGAGATAACTTACCACTAATTGCATCAACATACGCCTTAACTTCATGCTGGCTATTATCTACACATTCAATCTCATATACACCATTCTTACTTTCAACACTAGTAATAGTTTTACACCTATCACTAGGAACCGCCCTTATAGCTTCGCTCATATTGATTTCTTTTGAGCCTTTTTTTGGCAAGGGAACTTCACCTGTATTTGGATCTATGTATATATATTCTTCTTTACCGGCATTATTGATAACTTTCGCTTTATAAGCTCCATCATCGTATTCTATTTTGTTAATTCCATCATATCCCTTGGCATAAATATTAGAAATAACTTTATCCATAGGTATAGAATTAGTTGGTGGAATATCATCTGCGTACATAACTGACGTAGATATTACTATCAATAAAATCATCTTAAAAGCTATTAGAACTTTTCTCATTTTTTAACTTATTTTTTTTGAAAGATGACTTTAAATTACCATTACGAACTTATAATATCAATGGCATATAAAGCAGTAGCTACTGTCCTAAAACAGTACTGACATAATTATTCATTTGTTTACGAAGAAACTCTATTATCTTTGTTCTATTTCTAAGGTGCTTTGACACTATTACTGCCTGCATATCATAAAAAGTTTCCGTTGTAATACTGTCTATACTAATTATAGATGAATTTGATATTTTGGCATAGTTATCCAAAAGAACCCCTGCTCCTAAACCTTTATCAATAAGAGATACTTTATGGCCATCATCCTCAACCAAATACTTTATATTTTTAATCTGTTGATTTACAGATTTACCATCTACCGTAATATTTAAGCTAAATGAAGGCTGATCTCTACGCATAATGAAAGGAAGTTCAAAAACATTTAAAGGGTTTGATTTTAAATCGTACTTATCTAATAGCTCTTGGTTAACATAAATCTTAGATGGCAAATTTACTGAATCTATAGTTGCACAGACCATCCAATGATCTTGATCTATTTTATCCAAATCTTTAAACGCTATAAATGCTATATCATAGTTATTCAACTGATAAATATAACTATTTGCTTGAGATAAAAGATAGCTATCAAATGTAAAAGTATACTCATTCTTAGGGTCTACCTCATGGATAGCTGGAGAAATATAATTAACAAATGTTCTAGTGCCAAAAATTCTTATATATTTTAATTTATCAACACCTTTATATTTACTGGAAAGAATACTATTCTCTAAATCTATATATAACTTATGACACGATGCATAGTATTTTTTACCATATTTTGTTATTTCGACTTTATTGCTACCTGATTGAATTAATTTAACTCCTAGATAACTTTCCAACAGCTCTAACTTATTTCTAATAGTATTAACTTCGACCGAATAATAACTCTTTACCGCTGCATAAGATCCCAGCTCTACTAATGATATAAAATACCTTGTACCTTCTATTATATTTTTGTCTACAACTTCTTTGACTTGTCTACTCATAGATAGCTAATTTAATTAGATATACCTAATACACTATAGCTATGTTATCAATAATAAAAAATATTTTATAGATGCTATCGATATATTTACTTAAACAGCTCTCAATGCAGGTATTTTAAAAATTATTTCTAACAAAGTCACTATATTAGATTTGGAGATTTAAGGATAATTAAATCTAATAATATGCCTGCTCTAATTCCGTTTTTATAAGCAAAACTTTATCAAGAACTTCATTGATATGATTTGGGGCTATATAAAACTATCAAGCTAGCTAAGAATATTGATTTTAAAGATTTTTCGATACTTGTTAGAAATCATATTTGGTGCACCGAGCGAGATTTGAACTCGCACGTCCTTCGGACACCACCCCCTCAAGATGGCGTGTCTACCAATTCCACCACCGGTGCAATTAAACTTTACTTAGATGCTGCTTCTTTAATCGTAGAAGTTTTTGCAACCTCTTTTTGATATTGGTCATACTGACTGGCTATTGAGCTATCAGTGTTCGCAGTACTTACACTAGTCATTGTAGTGTGCGACTTTCCTAGGTATCCTAAAGTAAGACAACATACAAAAAATACCGCTGTAAAAAACACTGTCATTTTAAATAGAAATGAAGCTGCACCTTTACTACCAAAAACAGTATTAGATGCTCCACCACCGAAAGAAACACCCATATTAGCTCCTTTACCTTGTTGCAACAACACAAGTGCCACAATAGCAATAGCAGCGATAATATCTATAGTTAAAATTATTCCGTACATATTTTATTTGCTTGATTTATTATTTCGTTAAACTCAGAAGCTTTCAATGATGCTCCTCCAATCAAACCACCATCAACATCTGGTAGGCTTAATATATCTTTAGCATTTTCAGCTTTTAGGCTACCACCATACACTATTTTCATATTTTTAGCAAGATTTTCATCTACTTTGGCCACTAGCGAACGAATAAACTGATGTGTTTCTTGCACCTGTTCTAATGATGCTACAACTCCTGTACCTATAGCCCAAACTGGTTCATACGCTATTACAACCTTAGCAAGTTGCTCAATAGACAAATTTTCTAGTATTAGACTTAATTGTGTTGATAATACTCTTTCTAACCTTCCACCTTGTCTATCTTCTAGCGACTCACCTATACAAACAACTGGCACAACTGATGTATCTATAATCTTATTAACTTTTTTGAAAACATCTTGATCAGTCTCACCAAACAAAGATCTTCTTTCAGAATGTCCTATAAGTAGATAATTACATCCAATGTCATGAAGCATATCAGCTGATAGCTCTCCAGTATATGCACCATTATCATAAAAAGTAATATTTTGTAGACCTACTCCAATTTCTTTAGGAAGTTGTGCAAGCACCTCTTTGATATATACACTTGATGGAAACACAGCTACAGCGACTTTGTTACTATTGTACTCCGCTTGTGAAATACCTCTACAAAGCTCTTCTATGCTTGCAGAGTTACCATTCATCTTCCAATTGCCCATTACTAATTTTTGCATATCTATACCAACTTTTGTTTTACTTTTTCAACCAAATATTCTGCTTCTTTTGTAGCTAAATTCTTATTGTCTGCTTCGACCATAACTCTCAAAACAGGCTCAGTCCCTGAAGGTCTTAACAATACACGTCCACGATTACTCAAACGCTCTTCAACTTCTGCAACATCACTAGCTAGCTTAGCTAAATGATCAGATGTTACTTTAAAATTCAGTGGAACATTGATCATTGTTTGTTGCATCAACTCACCATCTAGCTTAAATGCCGATACTGGTTTATCATTTTGTGAAAAAATAGCTAGTAACTGTATAGCTGTGGACAAACCATCACCTGTAGTTCCAAAGTTTAGATTGATAACATGACCTGATGACTCACCACCTATCTTATAACCATGCTTAACTAAATCTTCTAAAACATATCTATCACCAACTTTAGAACGAATAAATGATATGTTATTTGACTTATAGTGATTTTCATAACTCATATTTGTCATCTGTGTACCTACTATACCAGCGGTACCTCCGCAAATATCACTATACTGCGCGATAATATTTAGTATTCCGTCACCATCAATCTCTTGAGCATTTTCATCAACGATAATAATTCTATCAGCATCTCCATCTAATGATATTCCTAAATCAGCATTATGCTCTTTTACAGCTTTTTGAATATTAGAAATACAAGTCGCTCCACAATCAACATTTATGTTTAACCCATCAGGATTAGATGCTATAGAAATGTAATCAATACCAAATCTATCAAGCAAAACTTCAAAATGCTTTGAGGCAGCTCCGTGTGCGCAATCGATAACAACCTTTCCTTTATACTTAACTAAAGAGCCAAATCTATCAAATAGATTTTCGATATACTCACGCATAAAACCATCAGCAACTTTATAACTACCAAATCTATATTCTGGTTGATAAATAAAGTCTGAATCTATTTTGGCTTCAATCTCTTCTTCTAACGCATCATCCAACTTAAAACCATCTGATGAAAAAAGTTTAACTCCGTTATCAGTAAATTTATTATGTGATGCAGTAATTACAAACCCAGCAGCTGCTTTATGCTTTACTGTTATGAATGCTACAACAGGCGTAGGAACCACTCCTAAATCAATAACATCAATCCCTGCTGCATTTAAACCTGAGACTAAGGCAAATTTTAAGAACTTTCCAGAGCTACGCGTATCTTGCCCAACAATAGCAATTTTAGGATAACCTTTATCAATTATGAATGTACCAACCGCATTCCCAAGTTTTTGCATAAACTCTGCCTGTATGACAGAATTACCAACCTCACCACGAATACCATCTGTACCAAAATACTTAGCCATAATCTTCCTTTAGTATTTTACCAACGACGAAACATCATACCCTTCAAGAACTTTTCTACCATTTAAGCCATCAAGCTCTATTACAAATATAAGGCCTGCAACATTTGCTTGAGTTTTCTCGATAAGCTGCACTGTGGCTTTTGCCGTACCACCAGTTGCCAATAAATCATCAACAACTAGCACACTATCTGACGGCTTAAAAGCATCTTTATGAATTTCTAAACTATCACTACCATACTCTAGCTCATAGCTTACACTATAAGTTTCTCTAGGAAGTTTGCCTGGCTTTCTAACAGGCACAAATCCTAAACCTAAGACTTCCGCAAGTGCAACCCCAAAAATAAAACCTCTACTTTCAGTACCTGCAATAATTGTTGGGTTTATACCCTTTGCTTTAAGTTCTTTAGCCATAGCCAAAGCAGTTATCTTCAGACCTTCATGATCCGCTAGCAATGGAGTAATATCTCTAAAAATTATACCCGGCTTTGGAAAATCAGGCACGGCTACAATTCTATCTTTTATAAAATCTAAACTCATGGAAATATAATACCTTTAGAATAAGTTTGAATAGAATAATTAAACTTGTAAAAGAATTCTATTAGGATCTTCAAGCAATTCTTTGATCATCTTTAAAAATCTTACAGATGTTCCACCATCAATAATTCTATGATCATAAGATAATGCCAAGTACATGATTGGACGTATTTTGATCTCACCATTAACTACCATAGGTCTTTCGACAATGTTATGCATACCTAAGATTGCACTCTGTGGTGAGTTAATGATTGGTGTAGATAGCATAGATCCATAGGTACCACCATTAGTAATAGTAAACGTACCGCCTTGCATATCTTCTAAGCTTAACTTGCCATCACGACCTTTAATTGCTTTATCAAGCACATCAGCCTCTAGCTCCGCTAAGGATTTACTGTCAGTATCTCTTAAAACTGGTACTACTAAACCTCTATCTGTACCAACAGCAATACCGATATCAAAGAAGTTATGATAAACAATTTCATCACCATCAATTGAAGCATTAACATCCGGAAACTTCTTAAGAGCTTCAGTCGCAGCTTTTATAAAGAATGACATAAATCCAAGCTTAGTATCATGCTCTTTGGCAAACATGTCTTTATATTTTTTTCTAAGCTCCATAACTGCTGTCATATCCACTTCATTAAAAGTAGTCAAAATCGCATTAGTATGTTGAACTTCAACTAACCTGTTTGCAATTGTTTGACGCAGACGAGTCATTTTAACTCTTTTTTCATATCTTGGACCTTGATTAGCAACTACAGTTGGCTGTTGTGGTTTACTACTAGATGCTGCCTTTTTAACATCTTCAGATGTTATACGTCCCTTTTTACCAGTACCTTCGATACTAGCGGCAGATTCTAATCCACTTGAATTAAATGCCTTACGCGCAGAAGGAACTAGATGCGGATCATTACCTGTGCTATCAGCTTGAGATTTCACTTCTTCTTTGGCTACTGTAGCAACAGCTGCACCTTCTGAAATTTTTGCAATTAATTCTGATGAAAGAACTGTTTCACCAGCAGGTTTCAATATTTTAGACAATACACCATTTGATGTCGCTGGAACTTCCATAACTACTTTATCAGTCTCTATCTCAGCTAAAATATCACCTTCGGCAACAGCTTCACCTTCTTGCTTATGCCACTCAGAAACTGTACCATCTGCAACAGACTCTGGGAAAACAGGCGCTTTAACATCGATCTCCTTGCCTGATGATTGTGCAGCCTGAGCTGTTTCTTCAGTAGCAACCACTTCTTGAGCAGAGTCAGCAGCTACAGCATCTGTATCAATACTTGCTAAAGATTCTTCAGAAAGCACAGTATCTCCTTCATGCTTTTTAATGCCTTTAAGGACTCCGCTCGCTGTCGCTGGAACTTCCATAACTACTTTATCAGTTTCAATTTCAGCGATAATATCACCTTCTTCAACAAAGTCGCCTTCATTCTTATTCCATTGAGCTAATGTGCCATCTGCAACGGACTCCGGAAACATAGGTACTTTTAATTCAACCATTTCTTACTCCTAGTAATAATTCAAATTTTATATTTCTAAAGCTCTATTAATAATTTCTTCTTGCTGCTTAACATACAAAGCGTGGTAACCGACTGCAGGAGTAGATGATCTTTCCCTTGCTACACACAGCAACTCTTGGTTTTTAGATACAAGCTTCTCTATAAAGTGTCTAATATTGTACCAAGCTCCTTTATTCTGCGGTTCTTCTTGCAACCATACAACTTTGTCAACTTGCTTATATTTTGCAAAGATATTTGCTAATTCCTCTTGTGGGAATGGATATAGCTCTTCGAGTCTTACTACAGCAATATCCTTATGAGTATCTTGCTTTTTAGCAATCAAATCATAATAAACTTTACCATTACAAAGTATTAATTTCTTAACTTTATTTTCACTAGCATTTGCATCATCTATAATAGGCTCAAACTTACCTTTTGAAAGCTCTTCTAGTGTAGACACAGCCATAGGATTTCTTAATAAACTCTTAGGTGTCATTACGATCAATGGCTTTCTAAGCGGTCTAATCACTTGACGTCTTAATAAATGATAAATTTGTGCTGGTGTTGTAGGTGTACACACTTGCATATTTTTATTGGCACATGAACTCAAGAATCGTTCTAAACGCGCTGAAGAGTGCTCAGCACCAGCACCTTCTTGACCATGAGGCAAAAATAATGTCAAGCCAGACAAAATACCCCATTTTTCTTCTGCTGCCACTAAGAATTGATCTATTACAACCTGAGCAGTATTTACGAAGTCACCAAACTGCGCCTCCCAAATTACTAGAGAGTCGGGACTATAGCAACTATAACCATATTCAAAGCCTAACACTCCATACTCTGAAAGTGTAGAATCAATAATATCAAACCTAACATTTTCATTAATATGCTTCAGTGGTACATATTCTTTTAGCTGAGAACTAGTGTTCATGTTTTTAACAACAGCATGTCGATGAGAGAAAGTACCCCTACCACTATCTTCTCCAGATATTCTTACTGAATAACCTTCATCAAGTAGTGTTGCATAAGCAAGAGATTCTGCAAATCCCCAATTTAAAGGAAGCTCTCCGTTTGCCATCTTCACTCTATCTGTTAATGCCTTTTTAACTTGCATCTGCGCCTTAACTTCTTCAGGCACTTCACTCATTCTTAATGCTAGCTCTTTAAGACCTTCTTCTGCTATTGCGTTATAGCTATATTTAGTTTCTTGCTTACCTATATAAGGAAGCCAATCACAAACATTAAGTTTGTCTTTCACTGTTTTTCTATCAAGAATATCTATCGTAACTTTACCATTATCAAGCTTACTACGATAATTAGCATTCAACTGTGCAAGAAGGCCTGCATCAATAGCACCTTCGTTGATAAGTTTTTCACTATATAACTTTAATGTTGTAGGAAGCTTCTTAATTACCTCGTACATTTGTGGCTGAGTTCCTGATGGCTCATCAGTTTCATTATGTCCATTCCTACGATAACAAACCAAATCAATAACCACATCCTTATTGAATTTCATACGATACTCAAGAGCTATATCAGCAACCTTAAGAACAGCCTCAGGATCATCACAGTTTACATGAAATATTGGTGCATCAACCATCTTAGCAATATCAGTAGAATAATTACTACTTCTATTTACACCAAATGTACTACTAGTTGTAAACCCAACCTGGTTGTTAACCACAAGATGAACCGTACCACCAGTTCCATATGCTTCTGTGAGTGAAAAACCAAAAGTTTCCATAACAATACCTTGTCCACAGAAAGCCGAATCACCATGTATCAATATAGGTAAAACCTTGTTATGAACATTACCATCTAGCTTATCTTGTATAGCTTTAGCTGCACCTTCAACCACAGGGTCAACAGTTTCAAGATGTGAGGGGTTAAATGCTAGTGCAATTTTTGCCTCTTTACCATCAACACACCTATAATTCGAGTATCCCATATGGTACTTAACGTCACCAGATAAACTTTTTTCACTTTGCTTACCTTCAAACTCTTCAAACAAATCCTTAGGATTTTTACCCATCACATTTACAAGAACATTTAAACGTCCTCTATGAGCCATACCTAGCTGAATGAATCTTGTTGAGTGTCTAGAAACTGCTTTTTCAATAACATGCTGAAGTGAAGGGATTAGGGATTCACCACCCTCTAAGCCAAATCTCTTCTGACCAACATACCTTAGAGCTAAATATTTCTCTAACCCTTCAGCTGCGACTAACTGCTGTAAAATCCATTTCTTATCTGATTGAGACGTAGACAAGTTTTTTTCAATCTTGTCTTGAAGCCATAATTTTTCTTCTTTATTTCCTATGTATCTATACTCATAGCCGACACTAGACTCATAAATTGATTTAGCTTTTTCTACCACTTCTTTCAGACTAATAGCTTTATTATCAGTAAAATCACCAAGATTAACCTTTTCAGACAAGTCTTTTTCAGAAAGTCCATGAGCAGACAATTCCAAATCAGAATCTCTCTGGTATTTCATTAGTCCTAATGGATCAATATTTGCTGATTTATAGCCATGTGAACGATAGGCTTTGACAAGAGCCTTAGCCTTTAGCCCAACATCTCCTTCGCCATTAACGATAGCTGTGGATGTAGCTTTATTTTTAGCCAGAAACTTAAACTCATCTACCAAATCACGATGTACAGTATCAGTTGAGCTAGCTATAGAATCAAAAAAGGACAACCATTTTGGATCAATATCCTCATAGTTGCCCATTACATAGTCATCATATATTGATTCAAGATACTCTAGATTACCTCCGAAGAGCTGGGTTGTTTCCAACCATTGACTAAAATCCGGTTGTTGTTTTTTCATATAAATACCTAAATAACAGGTTTTAAATTTTACACATTTTTACTTAGTAGTGCTGACCTAATCTTACCAATTGCTTCTGTAGGATTAAGACCTTTAGGACACACAGATACACAGTTCATAATTGTTCTACATCTAAAGAGACTAAAAGGATCTTTCAAATCATCTAATCTCTGCTCTGTAGCTGTATCTCTTGAGTCTGCGATAAACCTATATGCCTGCAATAAGCCTGACGGACCTATAAACTTATCTGGATTCCACCAGAATGATGGGCATGAAGTAGTACAACATGCACATAAAATACACTCATAAAGACCATCAAGCTTAGCTCTATCTTCAGGAGATTGTAATCTTTCCTTAACTGGTGGCTCTTCATCATTAATAAGATATGGTTTTACTTTTTCATAGTTTTTATAAAACTGCTTCATATCAACAATCAAATCTCTAACCACAGGTAAACCCGGCAAAGGATTAACCTTGATTGGCTGCTTCAACTCGCCAACTGAAGTAATACAAGCCAAGCGATTTTTACCATTAATATTCATACCATCAGAACCACAAACACCTTCTCTACAAGATCTTCTCATAGCTAATGTAGGGTCTTGCTCCTTAATGAGCTCAAGAGCTGTTAAAACTTTAACACCCTCATTTTCTACCGTAATAGTATATTCATCATAATATGGCTTTTTATCTACTTCTGGATTATATCTATAAATTTTAAATCTTACGTCCATTACACTAAATCCTCGTAATTAATACTTACGTTCTGCTGGTTGGAAAGCTTTAACCTTAGTAGGTGACATATTCACATCACGCTGTGATGTTTTATCACCATCTAAGAAATATAGCGTATGCTTCATCCAGTTTTTATCATCTCTATCAGGATAGTCTACTCTTGAGTGCGCCCCTCTAGACTCTTTTCTTTCAAGAGCCAACTTCGCAGTTGCTATCGCAGTTAATACTAGGTTATCTAGCTCTAGCGCTTCTATTCTCATCATATTGAAAACTCTAGAATTATCTTCAAGAACTGCATTATCCAGCCTTTCTCTAATCTTAAATAGCTTATCGAGACCTTCTTTCATTGTGCTTTCCTGTCTAAACACAGAAAAATACTGCTGCATTGTTTGTTGCAACTCTTTTCTAAGTACCGCGATCTTTTCTTGACAACCTCTCTGCTCAGAAGTATCCCACTTTGTGATTCTAGCAGTTGCTTTCTCAACATTCTCTTGCGAAACTTCTTTCATAGGCATACCTTCTTTAAGGCTTTGTTCAGCGTGCATACCCGCAGCTCTACCAAATACTACCAAATCTAACAATGAGTTACTACCAAGCCTATTAGCACCATGAACTGATACAGAAGCACATTCTCCAACAGCATATAAGCCGCCAATAACTTTATCTTCACCATCAACTTGAGTAATCACTTGGCCATGCTTATTAGTTGGTATACCTCCCATCTGATAATGACAAGTAGGTACAACAGGTATCGGTTTTTCTACAGGATCAATTCCAGCAAAAGTTCTACCCAATTCTCTAACTGTAGGAAGCCTTTCATCAATGACATCTTCACCCAAGTGTGTTAAGTCTAACCAAACACAGCTTGTACCGGAGAAAGTATCGCCTCGACCCTCCATAATTTCTTGCTGCGACGCACGAGATACAACATCACGACAAGCAAGATCCTTAGCATTTGGAGCATATCTCTCCATGAATCTTTCACCATCTTTATTACGCAACACACCACCTTCGCCACGGCATCCTTCAGTAACAAGAACTCCAGCTCCTGCAATACCAGTTGGATGAAACTGCCAAAACTCCATATCCTGAAGAGGAAGGTCAGCTCTTAGTGCCAGACCCATACCATCGCCAGTATTAATATAAGCGTTAGTACTAGACTCATATATACGTCCAGCTCCACCAGTAGCCAAAATTGTGATCTTAGCCTTTAAGAAAACAGTTTCTCCTGTTTCGATACTTAAAGCTATGACACCTGCGACACTTCCATCATCAGCTTTAACTAAATCAACAGCAAACCACTCTGTATAAAAATCTGTTTTATGAGCCAAATTACCTTGGTATAAAGTATGTAAAAGAGCATGACCTGTTCTATCGGCTGCCGCACAGGTTCTCTCAGCTTGATTAGCTGGGTCATAGTTTCTTGACATACCACCAAATGCTCGCTGATATATCTTACCATTTTTGAGTCTTGAGAAAGGCATACCCATATGCTCTAGCTCAATAATTGATTGTGGAGCATGCTCACACATATACTCTATAGCGTCCTGATCACCAATATAATCAGAACCCTTAACAGTATCATACATGTGCCACTTCCAATCATCTGAAGGAAGATCATCATCAAAATCTATATTCCCCAAAGCTGCTGCGATACCACCCTGAGCCGCAACCGTGTGCGATCTAGTAGGGAAAACTTTAGAAACAACAGCTGTTTTAAAACCTGACTGCGAAAGCTGGAAAGATGCTCTCATACCAGCACCACCTGCTCCTATTACAATAGCGTCAAATTCTTGCGTAGCTATACTCATAAAAATAACCTCTTAGTAAAAAAATAAAACTGCAAACAACCAAAAAAAGCAGAATACATAAACTAAAACAAAACTCAGCATAACAAGAGCTGATGCCCAAGCACACTTAATGTAGTCACCACAGATAATCCAAATACCTACCCAAGCATGAAAAAACATTGCCAAATAAGCCATCAATGTAGCAACTCTGAAGAACATACCATCAGTAAACAAACCTCTCCAGCTATCGTAATTAAGAGTTCCTGAGTAGGACAAACATAAAGCCTCAACGATAAGATAACCAAAATAAGCCGCAATAATTACTGCAGTAACTCTTTGTACAAAAAAGTCTTTAATACCCGATGAAGTTAATGAAATTACAGCCATAAGTAGCACCCCCATAAAATAGCCGATAAAACACCTAATACAATAACTAATAGCGAAGTAAATTTAGCAACCTTCATACTTTCACCAAAGCCCAAATCCATGATCATGTGTCTAACACCTGCGTAAACATGATATGTAATAGATGACAAAAAAAGCCAAAAAAACACGCTACACCAACCTTTGGTTAATATAGCAACTGTTTGCTGGTAGCCATCAGGACCCGCTAGAGTATAGTTCATACCAACCACTGCCAAAGGGATTGCAAAAATCAACACCACACCAGAGATACGGTGTAGTATAGAACTAATGGCGGTGATAGGAAACTTATAAGATTTAATTGACATTAAATCAACATTTGTAATTCTTTTCATGCTCGACATTCCTCCGAAGCAATTTTTATATGTATATCAGTAAATTGGATGTAAACCAATGTCATACCACAACCCTTAAATAATATATTTTTACTAAAACAAATTCAAATACTTAAACAGTTTTTTAATCCTTATTTAGTTTAAATTACAACAACACAAGCTACAAAACATTATCACATATAGCGAGAACACTTTAGGCTTATATTTTTTTTATTTGCAAAAGAGAAATCTTTAGCTTATTATTCCCCTGTAACGATACCTAATAAGCATATTTTTAAAAGGTATCTTTTTATTGCAAACCACTTGCATTGTATTTTTTGATCAACTCACTTGGAGGCCTATTAATGAGTAAATATGCAACTCTTAAGTATGCAGAAAAAAATATTGAAATAGAATTACCAGTCTACACTCCTAGCCTTGGTAATGACTGCATCGATGTATCATCTCTGGTAAAGCATGGTGTCTTTACTTACGATCCTGGATTTATGTCAACTGCTGCGTGTGAGTCTACAATCACATATATCGACGGTGGCAAAGGTGTTCTTCTTCACAGGGGCTATCCAATAGAAGAATGGACACAAAAATCAAACTACAGAAGTCTTTGCTATGCTTTAATATATGGAGAGCTTGGCAATGATACTCAAATCAACGATTTTAGAAGCGAAATCATTTCAAAAATGCCAGTATGTGAGCATGTCAAAGCTGCTATATCGTCTATGCCACAGCATACACACCCAATGTCTGGGTTAATTGCTGGTGTTAATGTATTAGCTGCTGAGCATATACACAATGGTCAAATAGAAGCTCAAGACGATGTTGCTAAAAATATTGTTGCTAAAATTGCTACTATTGCAGCAATGGCTTACAGACATAACCAAGGCAAAAAGTTCTTAGAACCTAAGAAAGAGTATGGCTACGCAGAAAACTTTATCTATATGATGTTTGGTGAAGATGAAAACTTTAAACCTGACGAGCTACATGTTAAGGCTATGGATACTATCTTCATGCTTCATGCTGATCATGAACAAAACGCTTCAACATCAACCGTTAGACTTTCTGGTTCAACTGGTAACTCTCCTTATGCTGCTATCATTGCTGGTATTACTGCTCTATGGGGTCCTGCTCATGGCGGTGCTAATGAAGCTGTATTAAAGATGCTATCAAAAATTGGTAGCGTTGATAATATCGACAAATTCATCGAGAAAGCGAAAGATAAAAATGATCCATTTAGGCTAATGGGCTTCGGGCATAGAGTATACAAAAACACTGATCCGAGAGCCACAGCTATGAAAGCTAACTGCGAAGAAATTCTAGCTAAGCTAGGTAACAGTGACAACCCGCTTCTTGCCATAGCTAAAAAATTAGAAGAAATTGCCCTACAAGATAGCTATTTTATCGATAGAAAACTTTTCCCGAATGTAGATTTCTACTCAGGAATTATCTTAAAAGCTATGGGTATCCCAGAAAGCATGTTTACAGCGATATTTGCTCTTGCAAGAACTTCTGGCTGGATATCTCAATGGATCGAAATGGTTAATGATCCTGCACAAAAAATTGGGCGTCCAAGACAGTTATACACTGGTGCAACTAGTAGAGATCTTTAATTTAATCAAAACTACATTCTTATTTTATTTACTTTTCTATCCAATTAAACTACGATTCCTTTATCAGTAAATTTCTACCTTATGTATAATGAATAGCTCTCCAACATTTGGTGAAAAGTTAGTCGCACCATTTAAACAGCCTAAAATGCTTACAATGCTAATCCTTGGCTATGCATCAGGATTGCCTTTGATGCTTACAGCATCATCCTTACTACTTTGGTATCGAGATAGTGGCATCAACATTCAAAATATAAGCTTCCTAACACTAATAGCTATACCATATACTTTCAAATATTTATGGGCCCCATTTCTTGATAAAATCAATATCTTAAACATAGGTAGGCGCAAAGGATGGATACTTACAACACAAGTAACTCTAATAATACTAATCGCGTTCATGAGCCAATTATCCCCTGCAAATCAACCTCTTTTGATTGCATTCATTGGCTTTATGATATGCTTTACATCTGCAACACAAGATATTGCTATCAACGCATACCAAACAGAAGTCCTAAACGAAAGAGAGAAAGCTTTAGGTAACGCTATAGCAGTAATGGGTTACCGCATCGCCATGCTTGTTACAGGCTCATTAGTATTAATATTTGCTGACTACTATAGCGGAGGTGCCGAACCTATAAAAATATGCACTCCCAAACTTACCGAATACTACGGTACAAGTACCTTATTTACCAATATTGATATAGTTTCAACTCAGAACCTTATATCTAATGGTTGGAGCTTAGCTTTAGTAACAATACTTGCATTTTTTATAATTTGCCCACTATATTGCATATTCTTGAGAGAATCCGCATCAACTATTGCTCCAAAAAACTTTAAAGAAGCCTTTACAGAACCCTTTATCGAATTCTTTAAACGACAAGGAATTAAAACAGCAATCATAATACTGTTAATAATAATTGGTTATAAGCTTGCAGATGCGATTGCGTTCTCACTTAATACGGTCTTTTTCGCCGACTTAGGCTTTGATAAAACCACGATAGCTGTTTCATACAAAGCCTTCTCATTAGCAGCCACACTAATAGGACTTATTACCGGTGGATTAATCGCTAACAAGATAGGAATTTTTAAAAGTTTTCTTTTCTTTAGCATTATTATGGCGTCAGCAAATCTAATGTACGTACTACTCGCAATCGTTGGTAAGAACTACTACTTAATGGTAAGCTCTGTTGCTGTCGAATACTTTTGTGGAGCAATGGGCACAGCAATACTTGTTGCAATGATAATGAGCCTTGTAAATATAAAGTTTTCAGCAACCCAATTTGCCGTACTTAGTTCGATTGACTCACTAGGAAGAGTTCTTGTAGGACCATTTGCCGGATATGTTCAAAGCCACTATAACTGGGAAGGACTCTTCATTGCTAGTTTCATAATCGGCATACTAATATCTACAATCATTTACATCTTCAGAAACAGAATCAAATTAATGGCAAATATTGAATAGGTTAACTCACTTATCTTTTCTGAAAAACAATAAAGAAATAATAAAAACTATCCATGGTAGCAAAAGAATCGCTAACACAACATTTTTTGTAATAGCAGTTATCTGAAGACTTGGGAATAATATAATTACCACCAAAACAAGAACTATAGAAAGCACACCTGCTATAAAAGAGAAAAGTGGTAGATTATTCTTAATCATCTATAACAGCCTATTTTGAAAACTGCTCAGAAACAAACTCCCAATTTACAATATCCCACAGAGACTCAACATACTTAGGTCTAGCATTGCGGTAATCGATATAGTATGCATGCTCCCAAACATCAAATGTTAGTAATGGCTTTTTACTCTCTGTTAAAGGACAACCTGCATTACTAGTAGTCACAATTTCAAGTTTACCATCAGTATTTTTAACTAGCCATGCCCAACCAGATCCAAATGTAGTCACTGCAGCTTTTGAAAACTGCTCTTTAAAACCATCTATTGACCCAAAAGTCTCAATTATAGCTGCTTTCAATTGACTAGATGCCTCAGTCTTATTAGGTGTTAGACAGTTCCAGTAAAATGTGTGATTATATACTTGAGCAGCATTATTAAATATACCACCGGAAGAAGTTTTTACTATTTCTTCCAAATTTTTACCAGCATGTTCTGTACCTTCAACCAAATTGTTTAGGTTTGTCACGTACGTTTGATGATGCTTACCGTAGTGATACTCAATCGTTTCTTTTGAAATAGTAGGCTCTAGTGCATCTAGTGCATAAGGTAGTTTTGGTAATTCAAATTTCATTTAATCATTCTCCTCGAACTAATTGAAGTTAATTATTATAGCATCTTAGTACTATACCCGTTTAGTATAATATGCTATCATTTTTTAGATAAAATTTCTAAGCTTAGTTGTTTAATCAAATAAAAAGGAAATAAATATGTATACACCTGAAGAGCAAAAAGTTGTTGATAGAATAGAAAAACAACTTAAAGAAAATGACATTATACTATACATGAAAGGCTCTCCAAACCTTCCTCAATGTGGCTTCTCTGCTCATGCTGCCACAGCTGTTAGATCATGCGGAAAACCATTCGCTTTTGTCAATATCTTAGAAAATCCTGACATCAGAGCTATTCTACCAAAATATGCAGACTGGCCAACCTTTCCTCAACTATGGGTAAAAGGTGAATTAGTGGGTGGATGCGATATAATCATGGAAATGAATGAATCTGGCGAATTGAAAGAGCTTATAGAATCAATCTAATCATCTATCACTTATCTTTGTCCAAGCATCTATGCCATATTTACCCGTTGGCTTATATGCACTCATGGTACACAAGCTTGACTCAGGACCGATATTACATCTATATAAATCATTACCTACAGCAACTACGGTGCCTCCCTTATAGTCTTCAATACTATATGGATAAATATACTCAGCACCACTAGGTTTAATCTCCTGTCTATCTGCTGCAACATGAGTGATATCATTTGTAATATTGCTCCATGCCAAAAATCCTTTCTTATTCATGGGACTATAGGATAAGTCATTACAGTATCTTTCTTTCTGACATTCAAACTCTCTTCCTTCAGCTAGCACTATTTGCCCAACCTTATAACTTCCCATTCCCTTTGGATAATTAGCTACCTCACCTGCTTTTAATTTATATTTCTTGTTTTTTGAAGACTTTTTAGTATTATTCGACTTAAGCTCTTGCCATGCAAGATCGCCATATAAACCATTAGGAATATAAGCATCATCATTACAAAGCTTAATTTCTAGCATAGACTTACATTTATACATCTTACCCGCAAAACTTACTATAGTATCAGCATCATAAGTTCCGATGTTATATGGATACCTAATAATATGTGTATCTCCAATATACTTTTGTGGCTGTATAGAGCGTTTATTTACACTATCAGCCTGACTATCCATATAAATATTCGAAAGTACTGCTGGCAATTTAATACTGGCTATTATATTAGTAGTACTCCAAGGCTTATGTTTATAATCATCACTCAAATCTTCTAATTTAATATTACTTGCATCAAAATCCATACTCCAAATAGCGAATCCTGCAAATGATGCCTTATTTTCTTTCATCAACGTGACTGCTTGATTTATTTTAGATTCTGATAACACATATATCCTTCCTCCATGAACAGCACCCTGTGTAGCAGGAATAACAAAAACAAGCTTTTCGGGAGATATAACAATAGGTTTATCTACCTTACTATATTTAGGCTTATTTACTTTAAAACCATCTTGAGTCGTCAGTGCCCAAGCAAGCGAAGCTATAAACTTATCATAACCATCAATTGGTGAAATCTTAACATAATCATTATTAACATTTTTATCAAACCCTATAATTCCCTCAGATGGCTTCCCTGAGAAAGTACTTACAAACAGGTAATTTATTTTATCCATACCAATAGCATCTAATAACTCAACATAACCACTTTCTCTATACAAGTTATCTTCACCATTTTTTGCTAATGGCGCAACAATATATTCCCACTCAGGTGAGAAAGTTAACCAAAACTGCTTATTATTTTTCCTAAGACTTGATATTAAGCTACTTATTTTCATAGCTGCAATTTCAACTGTTTTGTCATTCTTTGGAATAGCTGAATGTGGTAAATTGAAGTTTACACCATCAAAACCATACTCTTTAACAACACTAGCTAAATTATCAAAATTCACAGCTTGCCAATCAATATGAGAAGATTCCCCGCCAATTGAAACAATAACATGCTTTCCTTTTGACTCCATATAGCCAATAAACTCTTTAAGCTCTTCTGGGCTATACAATCTATCTGAGCTCCTATTTTTTTCACCAAATGAAAGCTCAAACCCTTTCCCGTGTATATATGTTGCATATGCTGCTATTATCACATTATACTTACATACTTCGGGGTTTTGCTCACAATACTCTTTAGTTTTTGGCATAGCTATATCTACAGGGGTTGTATTAATCTGCTTACCAACAGTATCATAAGAGCTACTTTTAGCCCATAAGGGTAAAATTCCTGCGATAACTGGACCTTTTATTGTTTTATCGACTTGTGCACAAGCATTATTATAAATACACTCTCTAAGACTCTTAGCAAATGCTCCTGAACTATGCTCAGAATCTCCATATAAATCAGCGGCATAGTCAGTATTTAGAGACCAGCCTGTTACGCCTGCGAACCTTGGTTTAAACTTAAGCTTCTCAAACTGGGGCAACATGAGTTTAACAGCCTGCTCAGTTGTTAATGACAAAGTAGCATTTCCTTCAGGATGATATACTGTATTTGTGCCTCCTGAAACTGCATTTGTTGGCTCACCTATCAAAATTTTAGTATGAATTGGGATATGCAGGTCATTGACAATTCTTGAATAGCTACCAGCTATAAAGCCAGGTTCATATTCAGGATATGAGTCATACTCTTGAATAAATAAATAATCTATATATCCACTCTGGATGACTTTGTCATAGTCATTACTCTTACCCGTTGTCACTAGCTTATAGTCATTTACTTGAGGCTCTGCAACAATTACAATTTTTGAATCCAGTTTCTTTATATCAAGAGAAAGCTGATTAATAAAATCTGCTGAAGTAAACTTTCTAAAACTATAAACAATTCCATCAATATTATTTTTATGTAAAAAATTAACAATATTATTTGCTAAAGTGTTAATTTGAGCTTCTGTCATTTTTTTACCAAAAACTTTTGGCTCAATATCTGTTTTACTTACGCCAGGATGAAATGTATTTGGAACACCTCCCACTGCTAGTAACACTTTCATTCCAGATTTTTTAGCTTGTCTAACTTTATCTATGATAGTCTGTATCGATGTGGGACTAGAAGTATAAAGACCTATGTCAGTACCATATACCTCACCATAAGCAATAACAACAACATTATACCCATCACTCTTTACCTTCTGAATATCGACTCTAGAGGTAGAGCCAGGCGTTCTAACATCCAAAAATCCTGCTATGATTCTATCTGGAAGCAGATTCGCTTTAGAAATATTTCTTTGTGTTCCTGCAACAGACTCTGCAGCTACATAAAAAGGTATAGTCAAAAAGCAAAATACAACCAGAGTAAAAAATCTTTTCATTACTATATAAATATAAATACTAATTACATAATTATAAATAATTCTATATAAATATGTTAACAATAGTCATTTTTTAATTACACTTATTATCATATAAATCAAACAACTGATTTAATACCTTGACTAAAATGGAACAAGATGTAGAAGAAAATTAGATAACTAGTAGAACTTTTTAGTCGTCTTTTGAGTAATATAATCCTTTAGAAGAATTAAGCGCCTTAAGACGAGCATCAGCCTCTTGAAGCCTTTTTGTCGCAGCTTCAATATCAAGCTTAGAAGCATCTGGCTTCTTAAGAGCTTCTTGTGCTCGCTTCCTAGCTTTCTCTGCTTCTGCTTGATTTAAATTTTCAGCCCTTTCCATATCGTCAACCATAATTGTAACGCGAGTAGGAGTAACTTCAACAATGCCACCTGAAACATATAGCACATCAGTATGTTCATCTTTTCTTATATTTACAACACCCGCAGGGAGAGTAGATAAAAGTTCAGTATGTCCATACGCTATACCCATCTCTCCAGCAGATCCGCGAAGACTTACAATATCAGCCTCACCTTTAAATACTGAACCTTGAGGACTAACAACATCAACTTTTAGGTATTTTTTTGTCATATCTACACCCTATTATAGAGTTTTTGCCTTCTCAATTGCTTCTTGAATTGAACCAACCATATAGAAAGCTTGCTCAGGTAAGTGGTCATACTCACCATTAACTATAGCTTTAAAACTCGCTACAGTATCTTTAAGTGACACAAACTTACCAGGGTTACCAGTAAATACTTCAGCAACATGGAATGGCTGGGATAAGAATCTTTGAATCTTACGAGCTCTATCAACTGTTTTCTTATCTTCGTCAGATAATTCATCCATACCAAGAATAGCAATGATATCTTTCAGCTCTTTATACCTTTGAAGTACTTTCTGTACAGCACGAGCAGTTTCATAATGCTCCTGTCCAACTACTAGTGGATCTAACTGTCTAGAAGTTGAGTCTAGTGGATCTACAGCTGGATAAATACCTAACTCTGCAATTTGACGCGATAATACAATAGTCGCATCTAAGTGTGAGAACGTCGTAGCTGGTGATGGATCCGTTAAGTCATCTGCAGGTACATATACAGCCTGAACTGATGTAATAGAACCTGTCTTAGTAGATGTAATACGCTCTTGTAAAGCACCCATCTCAGCAGCAAGTGTTGGCTGGTAACCAACTGCTGATGGCATACGTCCTAGTAGTGCTGATACTTCTGTGCCGGCAAGAGTATATCTATAAATGTTATCAATAAACATCAAGACATCGCGCTTCTCGTCACGGAAACCTTCAGCAATTGTTAGACCACTAAGAGCCACTCTTAATCTGTTTCCTGGTGGCTCATTCATCTGACCATATACCAAGGCAACTTTATCTAATACATTAGAGTCTTTCATTTCATAGTAGAAGTCGTTACCTTCACGAGTTCTTTCACCAACACCAGCAAATACAGAATATCCACTATGCTCTTTAGCAATGTTGTTGATAAGCTCCATCATTGTAACTGTCTTACCAACACCAGCACCACCGAAGAGGCCTACTTTACCACCTTTTGCAAATGGACAAATAAGATCAACTACTTTGATACCTGTTTCTAATATTTCAGTACTTAGTGCAAGCTCATCATAAGCAGGAGGAGCTTGGTGTATAGATCTTGTCTCTGTGTATTGAACAGGTCCAGCCTCATCGATAGGCTCACCTAATACGTTCATAATACGACCTAAAGTACCTTGACCTACTGGCACAGAGATTGGAGCATTTGTGTTTTCCACAACCATTCCGCGTCTTAAACCATCACTAGAACCCATAGCGATAGTACGTACTACGCCATCACCAATCTGTTGTTGTACTTCTAGCACTAAACCTGTTTCATTTACATTTAAAGCATCATATACTTTTGGAGTGTTATCTCGAGAAAACTCTACATCAATAACAGCACCAATTACTTGAATAATTTTACCTGTACTCATTTACCTCTCCTAAACTGCTGCCGCACCTGAACAAATTTCCGCAAGCTCTTGGGTAATCATAGCTTGTCTTACCTTGTTGTAATCTAATTTTAACTGATCAATAATATCACTAGCATTATCAGTTGCATTTTTCATAGCCATCATACGAGCTGCTTGCTCACATGCTGCATTTTCCAATATTGCGCCTCTAACTTGAGCTTCGATATACCTAATACACAGAGCATTTAATACTTCTTCTATATCCCTCTCATAGATATAGTCCCAATGACCTTTAGAAGCATTTTTTTTGTTTTCTTTTAGCTCTTCTTCTGTGAAGATATCTTGTATAGGTAATAGCGTCTGCAATCTTGGCTTTTGCTTAATTGTACTAACAAACTCGTTACTACTCATATATAGTCTATCTATCTCACCAGCAGTAAACTTGTCTAACATCACTTTAACAGCTCCGCTAATAGCCCTAATACTGCCTTCTTTATCTTTATCGTTATAATGAGCTGTAGCCACTACATTTACATCTTTTAGCTTTGCAAAAAAGCTTGCTGCTTTTGAACCAATTACGCAGACATCAATCTCAACTCTATCTTCAACATTCTTTTTGATATTTTTAAGAACATGCTTAAACAAGTTAATATTAAGCCCACCACATAGGCCTCTATCAGTAGATGTAACTATATAGCCAACCCTCTTAACTTCTCTATCGAATAGATAAGGGTTCGGATAATCTATACTTGCAGATGTAACATTTTTGATAATAGTATTTGCACTTTCAACATAAGGGCGAACATTGTTCATCTTAACAATAGCTCCTCTCATCTTACTAGCCGCAACTAATTCCATAGCACCAGTGATCTTTTGTGTATTTTTAACACTCGATACCTTGGATTTTATTTCTCTAGCGTTAGACATAGTCTATACTCCTATTACCAAGCTTGATTTGCTTTACAATCTTCAACAATTGTTTTTAACTTGTCAGCTATCTCAGCATCATATTTGCCTGTCTCATTAATTTCTGCAACCACTTCTGCATAATTACTTTCTGCAAGAGCATGTAGCGCAGATTCAAATGGAA
Source organism: Francisella sp. SYW-2 (assembly GCF_008711475.1). Lineage (NCBI taxonomy): Bacteria > Pseudomonadati > Pseudomonadota > Gammaproteobacteria > Thiotrichales > Francisellaceae > Francisella > Francisella sp. SYW-2. Next base: position 156,628 of record NZ_VXKO01000001.1, read on the forward strand.
TCACTTCAGAAACTTCTAGACTATCTAGATAACCATTATCAGCCGCATACAAAGATAGCGCCATCAATGCAATTGATAATGTTGAAAATTGCTTCTGTTTAAGTAATTCAGTTACTCTTTGACCTCTGTTAAGCTGTGCTCTAGTTGCTTCATCAAGATCTGATGCAAACTGTGAGAATGCTTCTAATTCTCTAAACTGAGCTAGTGCTAAACGGATACCGCCACCAAGCTTTTTAATAATCTTTGTTTGCGCAGCACCACCAACACGAGATACCGAGTTACCTGGGTTGATTGCTGGTCTTAATCCAGAGTTAAATAAGTCTGTCTCTAAAAATATCTGACCGTCTGTAATTGAAATTACGTTTGTAGGTACAAATGCAGAAATATCACCAGCTTGTGTTTCAATAATAGGTAATGCAGTTAAAGAACCAGTTTTACCTTTTACTTCACCGTTTGTGAATTTTTCCACATACTCTTCATTTACCCTAGCCGCTCTTTCTAGAAGCCTTGAGTGAAGATAGAACACATCACCAGGATACGCCTCACGTCCAGGCGGTCTTCTTAGAAGCAAAGAAATCTGTCTATAGGCCCATGCCTGCTTAGTCAAATCATCGTACACAACCAAAGCGTCTTCACCACGATCTCTAAAGTATTCACCCATAGAACACCCAGCATAAGGTGCAATATATTGCAATGCAGCAGAATCAGAAGCTGTAGCAGCTACAATAATTGTATGCTCCATAGCCCCATGCTCCTCAAGCTGTCTAACAATATTTGCAATCGATGATGCTTTTTGGCCAATCGCCACATAAATACACTTTACACCAGTACCTTTTTGGTTGATAATCGCGTCGATAGCAATGGCAGTTTTACCAATCTGTCTATCACCGATAATTAACTCTCTTTGGCCTCTACCGATTGGAACCATCGAGTCAATTGACTTAACGCCAGTCTGTAATGCCTGATCTACTGATTTTCTCCAAATCACACCAGGTGCAATTTTTTCAATTGGTGAAGAGTGATCAGTTTCAATCTCACCCTTACCATCGATAGAGTTACCCAAAGCGTCAACCACTCTACCTAAAAGAGCTTCTCCAACAGGCACCTCTAATATTCTACCTGTACAATATGCTTTATCGCCTTCTCTAATATGTTCATACTCACCTAAGACAACAGCCCCAACTGAGTCAGTATTTAGGTTTAGCGCTAAACCATATACGTCTCCTGGTAGCTTAATCATCTCACCAGCAGTTACATCATCCAAACCATAAATAGTAACAATACCATCAGCAACACTGACAATAGTACCTTCTGATTTAAGTTCAACTGAATTGTCAAACTTTTCAATTCTTTTCTTTATTAAACCACTTATTTCTGATGGACTTAATTGCATAAGCTCACTTCCTATAATTTATGATAACAAAATACTTTTTAATGTCTCTATACGACCTGATACAGAATCATCTATTACTGTATCACCAACCTTAATTACTGTTCCACCCACTATAACAGGGTCAACACTCACATTCATTTCAATAGTGCAGTTAAACTTCTCTTCAAGTTTAGCTTTTAGCTTAGTAAGCGTGCTCTTATCAGCTTTATAAGCCAAGGTAACATCTGCTACTTTTATATTATTATGTGTGTTTTTGATAGTTTCAAACTGGAATGCTATTTCAGGCAGTATAGATAACTTTTTATTTTCTGCTATTAGTGCAACAAAGTTATAAAACTTCACATCTAACTGGCCTTTTACAGCGCTTACAATCTCATCCTGAGAAATTTCAGGATTAGCAATAATAGCTGCGACAGAATCATCTTGTACTAATTCAGAAAAAGACTGAAGATGCTTTGACCATTCTTGCAGAAGATTATACTCATTTGCAAACTCAAACGCAGCCTTTGCATATGGTTTAGCAATTACACTTAGATTTGTCATGTACCTACCTTTTATACCCAAAAGTTATACTTTCTCTACGAAGTCTTTCAGAATCTTTTTACTAGATTGCTCATCAACATTTGCTGATATAATCTTACTAGCAGCCGCCATAGCCAAGCTAACAACTTCATGTTTAAGTTCTTCTTTAGCTTTGATTTTTTCTTGCTCGATTTCAGCCATAGCCATGCTTTTGATTTTATCAGCTGCTGCAATAGCCTCTTCTTTAGCTTGTTCATCTACTTTATGAGCTCTAACATAAGCATTCTCAACTATTTCAGTAGCTTTTGCTTTAGCTTCACGCAATACTTCAGCAGACTGTCTTTTGGCAACTTCTAACTCTCTAGATGCTCTATCAGCAGATGCCAAACCTTCAGCAATCTTTTCTCTACGCTCATCTAAAGCCTTGCGCAGTGGAGGCCATACAAACTTCATTGTAAAGCCAACGAAGATTGCAAATGTTATCATCTGCCCAATTAGAGTTATATTAATATCCATCTACTTATCCTTTAGATAACAAATTTATGATTTTATATTCTTTTACTATGCACCAACAACTTTTTGAGCAGCTTCTGCTAAGCCAGGGATAGCTAATGGGTTAGCATACAACACTAAGAAACCAATAGCGATTGAGATAGCAGCGAATGCATCTACGAAAGCAGCAACAATAAACATACGACCAAGTAGCATACCACCTAGCTCTGGCTGACGAGCCACGCCCTCTAGATACTTACCACCCAACACACCAAAACCTATCGCAGTACCTAATGCTGGTAAAGAGATTAGTAAAGCAACCGCTATAGCAGTCAAACCATTTAAGTTACCTAAAACCTGTAAAGACATATCCATTTCTTATTTCTCCTGTTTTTATTTAATTTTATTTAGGTTGATTTAAACTTAGTGAGCTTCCTGCGCCATATTTAGGTAAACCACAGTTAGCATCATAAATACAAATGCTTGTATTAAAACTATCAATATATGGAAAATAGCCCATATTCCACCAAGCGTCCACTGGAACCACCACGGTAACAGTGCAATCAAGATAAATATTAACTCTCCTGCAAAAATATTACCAAATAAACGTAGCGACAGCGAAACTGGCTTAACTATCTCATCTACAAGCCTAAAGAATATATTTAAAGGGAATAACCATATCCCGAAAGGAGAACTTAAAATCTCTTTCAGCAAACCAAATCCTTTAGCTTTAAGATTATAAAAAACCACCAAGAAAAATACCGCGATAGACATCGCAAAAGTAACGTTAGGATCTGCTGTAGGCACCACCCTAAAATACACATCATGACTACTTGTGAAGAAGCTAATAATCCAACCAAAAAGATCAACAGGGAGTAAATCCATCAAATTCATAAGAACAACCCAGATAAAGATTGTTAAGGCCAGTGGCGTAACAAAATCTCTTTTGTGATGATAGTTTTCAGCAACCATACCATCCATCCATTCCCATACTGCTTCAATCATATTTTGAAACCTTCCTGGAACTCCTGCATTAGCTTTTCTTGCCGCCATAAACATAGCTAAGATGAATACAACCCCCAAAACCCCACTAACTAGCAAAGAGTCGACATTTAACTGCCAGAAAGAACCTTCGCCAAGGCTTATTTGCCAATGATGTAAGTGATGCTGAACGTACTCAGTAGCTACTTGAGAACCTGCCTCTGTATTTGCCATTACATATCCACCAATAATTTTTAAATATTTTTTGTATTTAACAACCCTAAAACGTGCTTATCTTACCCTTCTAAACAAGATAGGCACAAAACATACGACCAATTGTAACAAAAGTAATCCAAAAATGTAAGAAAATAATTTGGGTTTGACATAAACTGCCAACAGTATTGTAATCAATGCTACAATGCCCAATTTTAGAAGCTCGCTCATATAAAAAATGACTATCTCAACTCCTGGACTGAACTGCTTTTCAACAAACAATCTGAAGAAAAAAACAAAATTGGCTAAAAACATTGTTGCAGCACCAAACGCAAAAGAATTAGCGTATACATATCCATATATTGACAAAATCACAAGATATCCAACGATACCCAAACAAAACTGAATTAAAATAAATCTTTTCTCATTTATCCTAATATTTGACAACACAACTCAACTATCACTGTTAATAAAAAATATTAAAGCTATGATATCAAAAAAGCATATATTTAACAAAGAAAAGCTTTAGGCTTGATTTATATATTACTGGAACTTAAAATTATATCCTTAAACTACCTAAAATAGACACGGTATGGAACAAAAAATTCACAACATTCGCGGATATGCATGGATAATAATTGTACTTAGTTCTTTCTTGCTCTTTGACAAATATATTATGCAAGTATTTCCAAGCCTAATTACTGATGATATGATGTCCAGCTTTCATACCAACGCCACTCAAACAGGGGCGTTAGGCTCAGCTTTTTTTTGGTCGATAATTATCTGTCAGCTATTTCTTGCTGGCCCAATTATAGACAAATTTGGATTTAGACTAATAAGCCCAATATCAATAACTATCTCTGCAATAGGGGTCATACTTTTTGTTGTAGCCTCAAATCTAGGTAGCTTAAGCATGGCATATATTGCTAGAATTATTACAGGGCTAGGAGTTTCATTTGCCACCATATCTTACTTAAAAGCTGTTTCCGTTTGGTTTGAACCCCGTAAATTTGCATTCGCTGCTAGTTTTTTAGCAACTGCAGCAATGATTGGCGCACTCTGCGCACAAGCACCTCTAGCATACCTAATAACACTATGTGGCGACTGGAAAATGGCTATGCTTCTATTCGCTGTTGCTAGTTTATTTATCGGTGTTCTTTACTATATAGTTGTACGTGACTTTAACCCAAAACAGCCTGAAGCTAGCTCACCAAGTAATCAATTAAAAACATTAGATGCACTAAAAGAAGTTGTCAAAAATAAAAATAACTGGCTTTTAACTTTTTATGTAGGACTAAGCTTTACAGCTGTTGATGCATTTGCTGGATTTTGGGGCAATGCTTATTTTAGAGAAGCCTACCACATATCTCGTGAAGAAGCTGCTAGTATCATATCAATGATATTCATAGGTATGGCAATAGGATCTCCAATCATAGGAAAGCTATCTGAAATTCTTGATAGCCGAAAAGGGGTCATGATTTTCTTTCACATTATAGGGTCTATCGCCTTAAGCTTTGTACTACTAACCAAAACTAGTGCAACGCTATCAGCAATACTACTTTTCGTATTTGGCTTATGCCTAGGCATATACATGCTGTCGTTTGCAATAGGAAATCGTATAAACCCTATCGTTATCACAGCCACAGTAGCGGCATTCATCAATACAGGGGAACCAATATTAGGAGCTATCTTTGACCCTTTAATTGGCTATTTCCTAGACTGGTCGTGGACTGGAAAATACCTAAACAAAGCAGGAGAGGTTATTTCACAACACACAAGTCCAGATGATATTAAATATTTTGATTTAAGTTCATACCATTTTGCTTTTACAACTCTTGTGATAAGTATGGCAGCATCCTTGATAGTCCTATTATTAATAAAAGATAGTAAAGACTAAAAGGTATCTTACTTAAGCAACATGTCAAATCTTGAATCTAATTTAGCCTCGACTGTTACAAGCTTCTGTTGTTTCTCATCATAAAACTCTAGCTTTCCAGCATGAAGTAACAATTTATCCACACCCCTTGCTAGTAGTTTTTTATCTTTATCTATGTAGCCATATTTTTTGTCAGCTACAATAGGATGTCCCATAGCTTTAGTATGAACCCTGATCTGATGAGTACGGCCGGTTTCCAACTTAATCTCTAAAAGACTATAATCGCCAACTTTTTGCACCGATAATATTCTTGTAAGGGCTTTTTTACCTTCTCGTTTATCAACTTTGACTATTCTTTGACCATCTTTTGTCTCTCTACGACTCAAAGGTAGGTCAATCATTAAAATCTTTTTATCCCAATAGCCATGAACTAAAGCATAATAAATTTTTTTCACTTTACGTTCTTTGAAGATATCAAAGAAATATACTAGTGAGCTATGTTTTTTAGCCAACAGTACACAACCAGAAGTTTCTTTATCGAGTCTATGCACCAAATCTAAACGTCTTGCTTTGGGGCGCAACTGTCTCAACCTTTCTACTAAGCCAGAATTGACACCGGACCCACCATGAACAGCCATACCAGATGGTTTATTTACAATAATATAATCATCTGTCTCATATAAAATTCGTTGTTCTAAAAAATCTAAATGTGACCTAGGAACCTTTATATTTTCTACTTTTTCATCTAAATTGAATGGCGGTATCCTAACGATATCCCCCGCACTTACACGAGTTGTCTGCTTAACTCTTTTTTTATTTACACGTAATTCACCCTTGCGAATCCATCGGTAAATAAGCGGTTTTGGCAAGCGAGAATATCTACCTATTAAAAAATTATCAATCCTTTGCTCTACAATATCTTCAGCAACTTTAATAAGCTGAACCTTATTCATTTGAGATACCAAAATTATTATTCTGCATATCGTTCAGCCTACTTATCGTTCTTTGAAACTCGAATCTTAAACGCTCACCTTTATAAAGCTGAGTAAAATCATTATTCGCCAATATAACAACTTTTTTATTTTGATCATAAAACTCATCAATAAGGGCAATAAAACGTCGCGCCATATCCTCATTATACTGATCAAAACCAGTCAGATTATAAATAAAAACTTGTTCATACTTACTACAAATATCAATATAATCATAAGAGCTTCTACCATCACCACAAATAACCTTAAAGTCAAAACAAATATCCTTATGGCTTATAAGTAGCGCAGCAATTCTTCTACCCAAAACATCTATACTTAGATCTTTATCAAAGTGCTCATTTCTAAGGAAAAACTTATCAAAAAAGTTTTTACGATTTTGCTCGTTATATGGGTAAAGGTAATTTAAGTATTCCGTAGGCAAACGAAACCTATAATCAACACCTGAATCTAAATTCAAAACATTAACATTTTTAATAAGAATATCTATAGCTGGTAAAAATAGCTCTCTTTGCAAACCTCTCTTATATAAATTTTCAGGCTCAATATTCGAGGTGGCTACAAGTATTACACCAAGCTTAAACAATTCTGTGAAAACACTTCCCAAAATCATAGCATCAGCAATATCTTCTACAAAGAACTCATCAAAACAAATAATTCGCATATCCTTAGCCATATCATATGCAACCTTCGATATGGGGTTCTTATAACCTTGATATTTCCTTAATTCTGAATGAATCTCCTTCATAAAATGAGAGAAGTGCTGTCTTCTTTTTTGCTTAATAGGTAAATTATCAAAAAAAATATCCATGATGAAGGTTTTACCTCTACCTACACCTCCCCACATATAAAGTCCTTTGATATGAGAATATAATGACCTCTTGAGAAAACCGAACTTCTTTTTCTTATCTACTGATATCTGATTCATTATTTCCTGCAAATTCTTTATAGCCTCAAGCTGCAAAGAATCCACTTTTAGATTAAGTTCTCGAACTTTTTGGAGATAAGCGTTCTCTAATTTCATTATTTGACTTCTTTATCTTTAACTAAAACTAATAGGAAAAAAGACACAAACATGCTAAAAACCAAAATCAAAAAAGCATTATGATAAGCACTTATATGAAAATACCTATGAGCGCCTTCCGTAGCAACATTTGTAATTTGATTATGAATATCTATATATTGACCAGTCCATGTCAGATCAAGTAGATGCCCTATAAGAGGATCGAATAACGCACCTAGTAATGGCTCACCTGTGTTAATTAAAGCAGCTACAGTAGCGGCCACAACTATTGGGTTTATGCGATTACCTATGGCAAAAGCTAGCATATATACCCCCAGGCAAAATCCAAATACAAACAATAATGCTCCTGAAATTCCGGGAGTGAGCTTAAATTGTAAAACCAAAGCCAAACAAATTGTTGCAATTATATGGAAAATGACCATAATCTTAACTCTACTATCAAATTTCTCAGAAAGCTTACCAATAACAGGAGAGCCTATAGCAAGTCCAAGAAACATCATAGATACAATAAATGAAGCTTCTTTAGCAGGAATTCCATATAACTCCCTGAAGTAGTTATTACCCCAAATACCACCAAAAACATCTATCGTTGTAAATGTTAATCCCGTATATAGTGTAAGGTACCAATTATTCTTGTTCATAAGTACCTTTTTTATACCAGCGAGAGTTCCTGTATTCCCTCTAGTATCATTAGCAAATGATGCTTCAGGGTTATAGTCTCTTACCAAGGCAAGATATAGCAAAGCCATAACTATACTAAAGCATGCATAACCAATTAAGGCCCTATGCCATGACCCTGTAATTTCAATAAGATAAACAAGTGGAACTTGTCCTAGCAAAGCTCCCAGCATTGCAGCAGTCATCAAAAAACTACAAACAAAGGCGAATTTACGTGGATCGAACCAAACTGCTGCTGCTTTAATATAACCAACAGTAGCAAAAGATGCTCCTATTCCAATCATTAATCGAGAAACACAGCCAAGCGCAAAACTATGAATATCTGCCGAAAGAACAAATAATATTAGTCCAATTGCAGAAAGAATCAGTGAAAAAAAACTGACTTTTCTAAACCCTAACTTGTCTATAATTGGGCCGGCTACAAAAAACTGACAAAATACTACTGACCACAAAAATAGCGATACCATAGCACTCATTTCTGTAGCATTTATCGAAAAACTAGTCATCAGCTCATTTGCTATAAGACTAGGAGATACATTCATTATGTATTTATCAATCAGTAAAAATGAGCTCAGACCCACAACTATCCAAGCATAACCTTTTATATTATGTAACTTCATATAACTATTTTTTCTAGAAAATTTATTAATTCATTCAAATGAATTTGCTCTTGCGGCTTATCTTGTTGTAAATATTTCACACCAACAGCTTGTTGCAACAGTTCATCCTGACCAATTATCACAGCAATTTTAGCACCAGACTTATCTGCCTTCTTAAACTGCGACTTAAAGCTACCGAATTTCAAATCCATACCTACCTTTAGCATAGGTAACTCTTGGCGTATACTCTCAACCGTCAGCAACGATCTATGCAACTGACTACTATCTAGCACGAAAAAAACATCGCAAGCATCATTATTTAGAGGAAGCTTACCTTCACTTTCAAGTAAAAGTATTAATCGTTCTAGACCAATAGCAAAGCCGATAGCACCAGTTTTTTGACCGCCTAAGTTTTCTACTAAATTATCATAACGACCACCAGCGCATACTGCTGCTTGAGCACCCAACTGATCTGTAGTCCATTCAAAAACCAATCCGCTATAATAATCTAGACCTCTGACTAGGTTCTGATTAACTCGATAGTTAACTCCTAAGTTATCAAGATACTCACATGTCTGCTCAAATCTCACCAATGAATCTTCATCAATAAAATCAATAAGCTTAGGAGCATTCAGCAATATCTGTTGAGTTTGCTCATTCTTAGAGTCGAGTATTCTCAAAGGATTCTTATCCAACCTCTTGATAGAATCTTCATCTAGTTGAGCATGATATGGTTTTAGATACTCTAACAGTGCTTTAGTATATTCTTGTCTATCAGAACTAGATCCCAGACTATTTAACTCCAACTTTACACATCCAGAAATACCCAGCTCTCTAAATAAGTTCCAGCTAATAGTAAGAATTTCTAAGTCTATCGCAATATTATCATAACCATAAGCTTCAACACCAAGTTGATAAAATTGTCTATACCGACCTTTTTGAGGTCTCTCATAGCGAAACATAGGCCCAGAATACCAAAGCTTTTGTGTTTGCCCCCTATTAGCCAAACTATTCTCAATTACCATACGCACACAACCGGCCGTACCTTCAGGTCTGAGCGTTAGACTTTCTCCACTTCTATCTACAAAATCATATGTTTCTTTTGAAACTATATCTGAAGTTTCTCCGACACTTCTATGAAATAGCTCACTTTTCTCTAAGACAGGTAGTCTAACTTCATCATAATTATATTTACCAAGAATTGATTTTATTTTTGACTCTAGAAATTGCCACTTAAAGCTATCGGAAGGAAGAATATCATTAAAGCCACGGATAATAGTAAGTTTGCTCATAAGCTACCTACCTTAATTTTTCAACTTTAGTTTCTGTAACACTATCTTTATAGTTTTCTTGTAATGACTTATCATCTTGTTTAATTATCTTTGAATCAGCATCTAATGCTTGTTGGATTTTTCCTTCCATCTCCATTCCGTAATCAAGAGATTTATCATAAATAAACTTAAGATTTGGAACTATTCTAAGATTTAGTGATTTAGCTATAGATGATCTAAAAAAACCCTTTGACTTATCAAAAGCTTTAGATATATATTGAGCTTCCTGAATGTCTAAGCAGGTATAGTATACCTTTGCATAAGATAAATCCTTAGAAAGCTCTATCTCTGTAATAGTTGCAGTAGCAAGCTTGGGATCTTTAATTTTTGTACGCAATAGTAAAGATATTACTTTTTGTAACTCACTCGCCACTCGTTGCACTCTACCTTCTGCAGCCATAACTATAACTCCTTAGCAACCTCAATAACTTCAAATACTTCTATCTGGTCACCTTCACGGACGTCATTATAATTCTTGACACCGATACCGCACTCCATACCTTTTTTAACTTCATTAGCATCATCCTTAAATCTCTTAAGTGACTCAAGGCTACCTTCATAAATAACCACGTTATCTCTCAAGACACGAATAGGATTTGTACGTTTAACAGTACCTTCAACTACCATACAACCAGCAATTGAACCAAATTTAGAAGATCTATAGACCTCCCTAACTTCCGCAATACCAATAATTTGTTCTTTCATTTCTGGAGATAGAAGACCAGTCATTGCTTTTTTAACATCATCTATCAAATCATAGATAATATTATAATAACGAAGCTCTACACCATCTGTTTCAGCAAGCTTTTTCGCAGCACCATCAGCACGCACATTGAAACCAACAATCACAGCCATAGACGCAACTGCTAGTGTCACATCAGAAGAAGTAATAGCTCCAATTCCACTTGCGATAATATCAACCTTAACCTCATCTGTCGAAAGTTTAAGTAAAGACTCTCTAATTGCTTCAACTGAACCCTGCACATCACCTTTAAGAATAATTTTAAGAGTTTGTTGTTCACCTTCTTTGCCCATATTGCTAAACATATTGGACAACTTAAGTGCTTGCTCTTGAGCTATTTTAGCTTCTTTCTGTCTTTGAGATCTTTGTGCTGCAAGCTCTTTAGCCTTCTTCTCATTATCAATAACGACTACATCATCACCAGCTGCTGGAACACCAGACAGACCAAGTATTTCTACAGGAGTAGCTGGACCTGCTGTTTTAATCTTCTTACCTAGATCATCATGCATAGCTCTGACTCTACCGTACTCAGTACCACACAAAATATTATCGCCTTGCTTAAGACTACCATTTTGAACCAGTACAGTCGCGACTGGACCACGCCCTTTCTCTAAGCGAGATTCAATAACAACACCTTCAGCCAAGCCCTCAGCAAACGCCTCTAATTCCAGAACTTCTGATTGTAATAATACAGCATCTAATAGTTCAGCAACACCCTCACCAGTTTTAGCGGAAACATTAGCAAACATAACGTCTCCCCCCCAAGATTCTGGAATCACATTACGCTGAGCTAACTCACCAATAACCCTATCTGGATCAGCTTCTGGTTTATCAATCTTATTTACAGCTACAACAATTGGAACACCTGCTGCTTTAGCATGCTGAATAGCCTCTTCAGTTTGAGGCATAACCCCATCATCTGCGGCAACAACTAGAATCACAATATCTGTACTTTTAGCACCACGAGCACGCATTGATGTAAATGCCTCATGTCCCGGAGTATCTAAGAATGTAATCGATCCTTTACTCGTTTCAACAGAGTATGCACCAATATGCTGTGTTATACCACCTGCTTCTCCTGCTACAACCCTTGCTTTACGTATATAGTCCAACAATGAGGTCTTACCGTGATCCACATGACCCATAATAGTCACAACTGGTGCACGAGAAATCTTTTTATGCAAACTTCTATCAACTGTAGTAACGGCTTCTTCAAGAGCATTTTCATTATGTAATGTATACTTATGACCCATTTCTTCAACAATCAGAACAGCTGTCTCCTGATCTAATGACTGATTAATCGTAGCCATCACACCCATATTAAACAATACTTTAACAATTTCAGCACCTTTTACAGCCATTTTATTAGCTAAATCACTAACTGTAATACCTTCATGTATTTCAACTGTCTTCACTGTATTTTCAACAGGTTTTGTAAACTCTTGTTTTTTAACTTTAGGAGCTTTTAGTTTACCTTTTTTACTGCCGAACTCATCAAATGAATCCATATCACCTGCAAGCTGTGACAATTGTCTTGGATTAGCCTTTTTGAAGCCTTTACCACCAGCTTTTTTAGCCTTTGATTTTCTCTCTTCCTCTTCCCTCTTGTACTTAGTATTACTATTAGCAGGTTCAGAGAAAACTTTCTTTGTAGCTTTTTTCTTAGCTTGTTTAGCAGCGGCAGACTTTTCATCGTCTTGAGACTTAGCTTCTTGTACCTTAACTTCAGGCATTGATGTGATTTTAAAGCCACTATCTTTGACAACAGGTTTTGAGACAGGTTTTGAGACAGGTTTTGAGACAGGTTTTTCCTGCTTTTGCTGTTCAGCATTAACATGTTGCTCTTGAGCATTCACACTATCAGCTACTTGATTTTCTTTACTATCAACTATTGGCTTAGACTCTTCAGTATTAGACTTCTCTACTTTTATAGCAGGTTGTTCTTCTACCTTCTTTGCAACTCGTCTCTTTTTCTTAACTGATACATTTATCTTATGTTTACCATCAAGCTTAAGTGAAGTCACTTTCTTCCTAGCAACTGAATTCTTTGTACTATTAATCTTCTCTAAAAGAGTCTTCATCTCTTCTGGACTTAAAGTATCTTTTTCACTATTCTTTTCAATACCAAAAGATTTAAGCTGATTCAGCAAAGTGCTTACATCTTTATTTGTTTGTTGTGCCAACTGCCCAACTGTAATTTCTGCCATTTCCCTCTCCTTTGTACTATTTTGATTCGTACTTCCTATTCAAACCAAGGGGCTCTTGCTTGCATTATCAAATCTGTTGCTTGTTTTTCATCAATAGCAACAATATCAAGCAACTCATCTACAGATAGCTCTGCTAGATTTTCCATTGTTACTACATTATTTTGAGCTAACTTATTAGCCAGCTCCGCATCCATACCTTGCATATTAAGCAAGTCTTCAGCAGGCTTCTTACCACCCAACGCCTGAGATAATATTACAGCTTTTGCTCTCTCTTGAAGTTCATCTACTATCTCTTCATCAAAACCTTCAATCTCTAGCAACTCATCTCTATCAAGATACGCTAAATCTTCCAATGTTTCGATACCTTCTTCGATTAACACTAGTGCAAAGTCATGATCAATATCCAATGCATCCACAAACTTTTCAACTATCGTCATTTGTTTCTCTTCTTGCTCAGTATCAGATAAAACATTTATCTTCCAACCAATAAGAGCGCTCGCCAATCTAACATTAACCCCATTCTTACCAATAGCTTTTGATAGGCTTTCTTGCTTAACTACGATATCCATTGAGCTAGTTTCTTCATCAACATTTACTTCCAAGATATCTTCAGAGTCAACTGGTGACAAAGAGTTGATTGCATATTGAACCATATCCTCATCCCATAGAATAACATCTACCTTTTCACCATTTAGCTCACTCATAATAGAGTGTATTCTAGATCCTCTAACACCAACACAAGCACCACATGGATCTATTCTCTGATCATTACTTTTAACTGTTACCTTTGATCTAAAACCTGGTTCACGAACAACATTTACTACGTTTATCAGCTCTTCTTCTACTTCAGGAACCTCAAGCTTAAACAATGCCTTAAGCATCATATTGCTAGCACGACTAAGCATAACTGTGCTTGGTTTGCCAAACTCATCAACCTCGACATTCTCAACACATGCTCTAATCTTATCACCAACACGGAATCTTTCTCTCGAAATCAAGTCTTTTTTAGGTAGGATACCTTCAGCGTTATTACCAAGATCGATAACAAGGATCTCATAGGTTGCTCTTTTAACCTCTCCGTAAACAATATCACCAATTTTACTTTGATAAAATTTAGCTGTTTTCTCTCTTTCAAAATTTTTGATTTTTTTCATTAAAATCTGTTTTGCCATAGTAGCAGCAATACGCCCATATTCTTTAACCTCGACAGACTCACGTATTACGTCACCAGCTTTAACATCATAGCCCTTTTCTTGTGCAACGTCTTCATAAAGTTCTTTTGAATAATCAATCAAATCTTCATCTTCAGAGACGATATGCCAAACTCGATCTGCTTTGAAATCTCCTGTAACCCTATCGATTTTAACTTCGATATTCATGTGCTCATCAAGCTCTTTTTTAGTTATAATAGCCAATGCTTCTTCCATAGCCTCGAACAAAAGATCTTTTGAAATATCTTTTTCATTTGCTACAGTCTCTAATACTAACAATAATTCTTTGCTCATACCTAATCCCTCTATCTAACTAAAATCTGGCGAAACTCTAAACTTCTTAAGCTCATCAAAATCAAAACTGACTTCTTTACCATCATCAAGCTTTAGAGTAACATCATTGCCTTCAACTCTCTCAAGCACACCTTTAAATTTTGTTTGAGACTCAACTGGTGTTAAAGTAACTGCCTTAACATTAAATCCTATCAAAGCTTGTGCTTGAATAATATTAAAAATTTGGCGATTCATACCCGGAGAAGATACTTCTAGAACATACTTATCTGAGATAGGATCTTCCACATCAAAAATTGCACTTACCTCTTTACTTACAACCTGACAGTCATCAACTGAAACACCATTCTCATGATCAATAAAGATACGTATTGTAAGCTTACCAGTACCTACAACCTCTATTCCCCATAAAATATAGCCTAAATCAGCTGTGATGGGTTCTACTATTTCATACAAATCATCTAGTAACATTTTCACCCCTTAGATTTTGCATACCCTCTAGATAGCAAAAAGGCCCTTGAAGGGCCTTTATAAAATAAAAACTTTTGGTAGCGGGGGCAGGATTTGAACCTACGACCTTCGGGTTATGAGCCCGACGAGCTACCAAGCTGCTCCACCCCGCGTCTATGAGAATATATAATAACAACATTTCAGTAGATGTCAAGCCTTATAATAATCTCTTTTTTAAATACTAAACTCTCTTATAGCATCTATCATAACTTTTACATTGTCAGGGTCAATATCAGGATATATCCCATGACCTAAATTTACAATATAATTATTCAGCTTATCTGACTGGATAAACTCCATACTTTTCTTAACCGTGCTTCTGATACTATCAGATGTGCCATACAAAAATGCCGGATCAAAATTGCCTTGCAGAACTTTACCTACACCTATTCTATGGCGTGCTTGATCTAGAGTTACACTCCAATCAACGCCGACCCCATCACATGACTTATCTTTAAACTCATCAAAAAAGTTTGAGCCACCCTTTGTGAAGAAAACCACAGGAACATTAGATTTCTGCTTAACATTTTTAGCAATATACTCCATATACTTTAATGAAAATTCCTTATACTGCTCTAAAGGTAGAATTCCTCCCCAAGTATCGAAAATCATTAAAGAACTAGCACCAGCTTTGACTTGCTCAAGTAGATAAATCACTGTTATGTCAGCTAACCTTTGAAGAAGTGCGTGCATCAATTGAGGATTTGCATACATCATTTTTCTTAGTTTACTGAATTGTTTTGAGCCAGATCCCTCAACCATATATGCAGCAAGTGTCCATGGACTTCCAGTAAAGCCTATAAGGGGTACATTTATAGCAGCCTTCGTAGTTCTAACCGCATTATAAACATACTCCAAATCACCAACACTATCTTCTGCTGACTTTAACCTATTTAAATCCTTTTCTGACTCAATAGGATCTGAAAATACAGGACCAACACCCTTGATAAATTTCAGATCCATACCCATTGCTTCAGGAATAGTTAAAATATCTGAAAATACAATTGCAGCATCAAGATCATATCTTTCTAGCGGGTGTAGTGCCACCTCACAACAAGCATCTGCATTGCGACACATATCCATAAAGTTCTCAAACTTTGATCTTACTGCACGATATTCTGGTAAATATCTACCAGCTTGACGCATTATCCATATCGGTGGTTTTTCTAATTTCTCATGCTTAAAAGCATCCAAAAACAACTCTCTCATACTTAACATACCTTTAAATTTATTATGAAGGACTATTTAAAAAACTTGTCCATTTTTCTGTAACCTATAGCTTCTTGAATTGCTAGTTTTTCAATTTTCTTGCATCCGCTTAAATCTGCTATTGTTCGAGCAACTTTGAGTATTTTATAGTACCCTCTGGCTGATAGTCCAAGCTTTTCTATAGCTAGTGTTAGCATTTTTTTACTTTCTTCATCAAGGTCACAAACCTCATCTAGCTCTTTACTTGTTAGCATTGAATTTATTTTACCTTGCCTAGTAATCTGGATATCTCTCGCCTTTTTAACTCGCTCCCTAATTATACTACTTTTTTCGCCTCTTAACTCTTGATTTGTTAGATCCTCTTTTGCTAGCTCAAGAACCTCAACCTGCAAATCAATTCTATCCAAAAGAGGTCCCGAAAGCTTACTTTGATATCTTCTAATTGATTGAATTGAATCTGAGCACTCTTTATACTGCGATCCTAAATAGCCACACGGACAAGGATTCATAGCAGCTATCAATTGGAAGTTCGCTGGATACTCTACCTGACACTTTGCTCTAGAAATATTTACAACTCCCGTCTCAAGAGGTTCTCTTAAAACCTCTAGAACCTTACGGTCAAACTCTGGCAACTCATCAAGGAATAACACGCCATTATGAGCTAAAGATATTTCACCAGGCATAGGATTACTACCTCCTCCTACCAAAGAAACACCTGAAGAGGTATGATGAGGATGGCGAAATGGTCTTTTATAAAAACTTTCTGCTATCCCTGATTCACCTTTAATTGAAGCAATCATCGCTGATGAAAGGGCTTCTTTCTTGTCTAATGGTGGCAAAATAGAATTAAGCCTACTAGCAAGCATAGTCTTACCAGTTCCCGGTGGACCAACTAAAAGAATATTATGACCACCTGCTGCTGCAATTTCCAAAGCGCGTCTAGCCTGATATTGTCCTTTGACATCTTCTAAATCAGAATACAATCTCTCAAAGTCAATATCTTGTAATTGCTCTACCGAAGCTTTATCGTCACCAGATAAAAAACCTACGATTTCTTTTAGAGTTTCAAAAGAATAAGCACAAACATCTTCAACTAAAGCAATCTCTTTTTCATTATGAGTAGGTATCACAAGTTTTTTGTTATTCGCAACACACTTAATAGCCATCGGTATCGCACTAGAAATTTTCCTAAGCTCACCACCTAGAGACAACTCTCCAGCAAACTCGAAATCTTCAACATTTCTAACAATATTTATTTGGCCTGATGCATATAAAATACCTAATGCTATAGGCAAATCAAATCTTCCACTACTCTTAGGTAAGTCTGCAGGGGCAAGATTAATTGTGATACGTTTATTTGGAAAATTAAATCCCGAGTTTATGATAGCACTTCTAACACGATCTTTGCTCTCTTTGACAGCTGCCTCTGGTAAGCCTACTATCGATAAGCCAGGCAGACCATTTGACAAATGAACTTCTATCGAGACAAGCGGTGCTTCAATACCCAATTGAGCTCGACTTTTTAGAATTGCTAAAGACATCTCACTCTTTCTCAGCTATTAATTTATCCAACTTAGCTTCGATCTGCTCTAATTTTTGACGTGTTTTCAAAAGAATTTTTTTCTGTATTTCAAACTCTTCTCTACTCACCACATCAAGTTTTTTTAAACTTTTATTAATAATATTATCTTTCGAGTTTTTGATTACATCATTGATTGGACCTAAAATTTCTTTCATAGAAAAACAGCATTAAATTATCTTTACATAAAAGTATAAAAGTTATGACAAGAATAGGCAATAAACTATTGAAACTTAAATAACGTTAGTAACTTGAGTAAGAACACCAAGAAGAAGCATTGGCATAATACCTAAGAATAAAAGAACTAAACCATTGATACTTAGTGCTATAAGAGATGTCATTGGAGGCTTAACTGTCTCATTATTCTCTGGCTCATCAAAATACATAGTTCTAATAACTCTTACATAATAGAATGATGCCACAACAGCCATAAATAGCACAAAACATGCCAATACATAACTGCCATCATTAATTAAGCCCATAATAACAAATAATTTTGCTATGAAACCACCGAATGGAGGAATCCCCGCCATAGAGAACAAAACTATCAGCAGTATAAATGCTAACCAAGAGTCTTTTGTATTGAAACCTTTTAGATCTTTAAGATCTTGAACTTCATAACCGCCAACAGAGATTGTAGTTAATACCCCAAATGCTGCTAGAGTAGTAAAAACATAAACTATTACATAGAAACTAGCTGCTGTTAAGGCATAACCTTGCGGATTAAGGGTAGTAGCTAATAAAACAAAACCTATTTGCGATACTGTAGAATAACCCAAAAGTCTCTTAACGTTTGTTTGCGATAAAGCCACTAAACTACCAAAGAATATCGACAATATACCTATAACTCTGAATAAGTATATCCAAGAATCTTTAAGCGATGGAAAGCCTACAAATAAAATATTAACAAGCATAGCAAATGCTGCTACTTTTGGAATAGTCGCAACAATATTGGCAACGGCATTTGGCGCCCCCTGATAAACATCCGGCAACCACATATGAAATGGGAAAGCTCCTAACTTGAATAAGAAAGTTGCTATCATCATAACTAAACATACAAGTAAGAACTGCTGCTCTAAGCCTGTGAAATTTCCTTGTGAAAGTGCAGTTGCAATATCAGTAATATCAAGTTGGCCTGTCATACCGTATACAAATGACATACCAAATAACAATAAAGCTGAAGCAATAGCTCCTAATACGAAATATTTAATAGCAGCTTCAAGGCCTGTACTAGAATCTCTATAAATTGCTATTAGTGCATACATTGGTAATGACAATAACTCTAAACCAATATAGATTGTAACCAAACTATGTGCAGCTGTAAGAACCATCGCACCTAAGACACACAGCATCAAAAGTGTATAAAAATCACCATCTGATATTTTTCTATCTTTCACATACTCTCTTGAATATAGCGCCACGAATACTGCCAATACAAGTATCACTAACTGTAACGTATAAGCAAAACCACTGAATACAACTTGCCCCTCAAAAACAGAGCTACTATTTTGGATTAAGTATTCTTTGGCAAAAGTAGCAACAAGAGCAAGTAGCGTAAATACTTGAAAGAATATGTAGTTAATATTCCTAATTTTACCGTGTAAAAAAAGCCCAGAAAACATTACAACTATCACACCTAGTGCTAATAGTATTTCTGGCAATATATAAAGAATTGATAAACTCATAATCAAAACACCACCCTATAGAGATAAACCAACAATATTAGCCGAAGCAGCTTCTGAAAGATGCAGTATCGGCTCTGGATAAAAACCAAACAATAAAGTTGGTACCGCTAACAATATAAATACAAATAGCTCCATCTTATTCAAATCAGTCAGGTTCGCTACTTGCGTAGATACCACTTCTCCAAAAAACACCCTCTTATACATCCATAGAGTATAAATTGGCGCTATAACCAAAGTTAAACCAGCAATTAATGCTATTAATGGAGAGTACTGGAATACAGCCAACAAAATCATAAACTCGCCGACAAAGCCACTAGTGCCTGGTAAACCTACATTAGCCATACAGAAAAGTAAGAAAAACATTGCGAATATTGGCATAGTCTTAGCCACACCTGAGAAATCTGATATTTCTCTTGTATGCATTCTTAAATATAGATAGCCAATACCAATAAACATACCACCAGAAGAAAACGCATGAGCAATCATCTGAAATACAGCACCCTGTAGTGCTAATTGCGCATTAGTTGTACCAAGTACAGGATCGGCACTCTTAAGTATGAAAATAGAGAATAAACCTAATGTAACAAGACCCATATGCGAAATTGATGAATATGCTATCAGTCTTTTGACATCAGTCTGAGCAACTGCAACCACACCTACATATACAATAGCTATCAAAGACATAATTATCAGTACGTACTCTAATGATGCTGTAACTTCAGGTAGCATTGGTATTGCGAATCTTAAGAAACCATAAGCACCTAGCTTAAGCATAAGTGCTGCAAGTATAACAGAACCTCCAGCTGGAGCCTCTGAGTGAGCATCTGGTAACCATGAATGGAACGGCCACATCGGAATTTTAACAGCAAAGGCTAAGAAGAAAGCACCAAATATTAACCATTGAGCAGTAAGTGTAAACTTAACAGAGTCTGCCAACCCATTTGACTGAGCAGCCCATGCAATAAAGTTTTGGATTGAATAGGTGTCTGCACTTACCAATAAGTCAGCTGGAGATGCCGCTACTCTTGTTTGAATATATAAAATCGCAGCTAGTAAAAATACCGAACCAAAGAAAGTATACATAAAATATTTAACAGCTGCATATGCTTTGTTCTTACCACCCCAAATACCTATACCTAAACAAGTTGGAATCAATAACGCTTCCCAAAAAACATAGTAAAGTATAGAGTCTGTTGCACAGAAAACACCATTTGTCAGACCACAAGTAATCAAAAATATCGCCATGTATTGTCTAACTTTTGTTTTGATAGAAGTCCAAGCTGCTAGAACAATAACTAAAGTAGCAAAACTTGTTAAAACAATAAATAAAACTGAAAACCCATCAACACCTAGACCATAATAAATATCATGCATGCCAAATACCTTGAACCATTTTGCTGATTCTTGGAACTGCATTGCAGAACTACTATAATCAAAAGATGCCACCAAAGGTATGCATAAAGCCAAAGTTAAACAGCTAAATACCAAAGCTACCCAACGTGCAGCATCACCATGCAACTCTTTTGTTCTTGTCGCTAATACAACAAAGCCACCAACTATTGGAAGCCAAATTATTAAACTTAATAAGTAATTACCTAAATTCATAATACTAGTTTACCCTCTACCTATACTGATATTAGCAAAATCATAAATAACAACACACCGACCATCATTACAAAAGCATAGTCAAACAGATATCCA
This sequence comes from Francisella sp. SYW-2, assembly GCF_008711475.1. Lineage (NCBI taxonomy): Bacteria > Pseudomonadati > Pseudomonadota > Gammaproteobacteria > Thiotrichales > Francisellaceae > Francisella > Francisella sp. SYW-2. The sequence goes on from NZ_VXKO01000001.1 coordinate 177,861, forward strand.
CGTTGAATTTTTCTAAAACTATCACCAGTATGATAGATCAGACTAGATGTGCCATGTACAATTGTTTTATCTATGATAAAGATATCTACTGCTTTCCATAGGAAAGTACTAATAGCCAAGAAGATATTAACAAATACAACATCATAAAGAGTATCAATAAAGTATTTCTTAACTAAAATATGATAAACAATACCAAACCCAGACTTAGCATTTGCAAGCACTCTTGGTATAACTGGCAACCATATATACAAAATATAAGCCAAAGCCAAAGCGCTAAAAGCTAACCAGAATGGTACTGTTGATATTGAATGTTTTATAAATGCTATAGAACTAGCTGTAGCAGGTTCACTAGCAAGATGAGCTGTAACAGATTCTCCACCTAGTCCTGCCTGAATATATGAAGTTATAGTATCACCAAATAAACCATGATTTTGCGATAAAATACTTGTGAAGAAATACTCTCCAACGAATACTGAAGGTATAGCCAATAATACCAGTGGAATTAGTATACTAAACGGCGACTCTTTGATATGAGACTTCTCTTCTTCTGACATTCTCTCTTTACCATGGAATACCAAGAAAAACATTCTAAAAATATAGAAAGATGTCACAAATGCACATGCTAATACCATGTAGTACGCAAACTGGTGACCGTATACAGTCGTAGACTGCGCCGCTTCAATAATTAAATCCTTTGAAAAGAAACCTGAGAATGGCGGTAATGCTGCAAGTGCCCAAGCACCTATAAGCATACATAAATATGTAACAGGCATATACTTTCTTAAGCCACCCATTCTACGAATATCTTGCTCGTGATGCATCGCAACTATTACAGAACCAGCCGCCAAGAATAATAATGCTTTAAACATAGCATGCGTCATCAGATGGAACATCCCAATAGAAAATGCTCCTGCGCCCTGAGCTACCATCATATATCCAAGCTGAGAAAGTGTACAATATGCAATTACTCTTTTTATATCTGTCTGTACTATCGCAATTAAGCCCATAAACAAACATGTAATCGCACCAATAATAAGCACAAAACTTAGTGCAGCAGGTGATAGTACAAACATTGGAGAAAGTCTAGCAACCATAAATACACCAGCTGTAACCATTGTAGCAGCATGGATTAGTGCTGAAATTGGTGTCGGACCTTCCATTGAACCCTCTAACCATGAATGTAGCGGAAATTGAGCAGATTTACCCATAGCACCAATAAAAAGAAGCGAGCACATCAATGTAACAGGGCTGAAACTCAAACCTAAGAAGTGAATAGTTTGAGTATTATCAATATTTGATAAAGCTGCAAATACCGTTGTATAGTCAACAGATCCAGTATATAAAATAACCGCCCCAATACCTAACAAAAAGCCTAAGTCACCAATCCTATTTACGATGAACGCTCTCAAGCTAGCAACGTTAGCCTTATCTCTATTAAAATAAAAGCCAATTAATAGGTATGAAAATAAACCAACACCTTCCCATCCAAAAAATAGCAATAAGAAGTTATTGCCCATAACTAGGCAGAGCATTGCAAAGGTAAATCCTGAAATATATGCAAAAAATCTTGCATAGCCTTCTTCACCTTTCATGTAACCAATAGAGTAAACATGTACTAATGTTGATACAAAAGTTACTATCAACATCATGTATACAGTTATTTTATTTACAGTAAAACCAACATCAAATGTAAACTTATCTGAAATCGGAGCCCACTGATAATAACTTACAGAATAAACTTCTGATCCAGCAAAAACACCATAGGCTAAAATTACACTAAGGATAAAAGAAAGACCACATAAAGAAATTGTAAAAAAGTTAACACCTGCATTCTTTACAGACTTGCCACCAAATCCAGCAATCAGAGCACCAAGCAATGGTGATAACACTATGACTGCTATTAGTACAGCTGCTACTTGAGTATTTATTATCATAGCTTGCTCTTAACCTCTTAGTGTATTGAGTTTACTTAAATCAATAGTTTTACGTTTCCTAAATATTGCCACAACAATTGCCAAACCAATTGCTGTCTCAGCTGCTGCCACAGCCATTATAAAGAAAACAAAAACGCCACCCATCGCTTGATGGTGCATATTAGCAAATATTAGAAAATTAGTATTAACTGCTAGAAGCATTAATTCTATAGACATTAAAAGTATAAGAATATTTCTTCTGTTAATAATTATGCCCGCAACACTTATTACGAATAGCAATGTACTAAAAATCAAACCATTCGTAACCGAAACTGAAATACTATTCATCTCTAGCGCCCTCTCTATTACTTGGTATCTTAACCATAGTTAGACGATCTTTTGCTCTAACTTTGACCTGCTGTGCAGGATTTACAGACTTGTTACCTTTACGCTTAGATCTCAATGTTAGTGTAATTGCTGCTGTCATTGCTGCTAATAAAATAAAATCAACCAACTCAAATACATATAGATTGCTATTATCAAACATAGTTAATCCTATAACCTTAAGTCCACCAACACCACCTTGCATAGAGTCTCCCGCGAATACTTTAGTAGCGGCATAGCTAATCACTGTAGCAAATATTGCACAAACTATAATAGCTGCAAAAGCATAGAAGAATCTCCCTACTCTACCTTGTTTCTCTACGTGTAGATCCAACATGAATACCACGAACAAAAACATTACTAGAACCGCACCTACGTATACGACTATCAACAATAATGCCAAGTATACTTGCTGAAAAATTATCCATACAGCTGCCGTAAAGATGAATGTGAAAATCATTGCTATTACAGAGTTTACTGGATTATTTGCCAAAACCAGCACTAAAGCAGAAATAATAGCCAGTGATGCAAATATGTAAAATAAAATATCTGTTACTACCATTTCTCTACCTAAAATCCTTATCTTGTAATCTATCAGCTGCTATCTGCGCTTCATATTTATCACCAATAGCTAAAAGCTTAGCCTTTGTCATAATATTTTCACCACGTTCTTCAAAGTGATACTCAAGAATATTAGTCTCAACAATAGAATCCACAGGGCATGATTCTTCACAATAACCACAAAAAATACACTTAAATAAATCTATTTCATAACTAGATGTTCTACGTGATCCATCCTCTCTCTCAGTAGAGTTGATTGTAATTGCTAATGCTGGACATACAACCTCACACAACTTACAAGCAATACATCTTTCTTCACCGTTCTCATAACGTCTTAAGGCATGCAACCCTCTAAACCTATTAGAGATAGGAGTTTTCTCATCAGGATATTGCACAGTAACCTTACGTGTAAAAAAGTGCTTACCTGTGACCTTCATCCCTTTTAGAAGTTCCCAAAGTAGAAAGGTTTTAAAAAAACTTGTTATATTTCTCATAATATTATCCTTTTTACCACCAAGGTCCTACACCAAACCTAACCATACAAGCCACTACTACAACCCAAACAAATGTTAAAGGTATAAATATCTTCCAGCCTAAGCGCATAATTTGGTCGTATCTATATCTAGGGAATGTCGCACGCACCCACAAGAACATAAACATAAATATACCCGTCTTAGCAAACAACCATACAACTCCTGGCACAAAGTTAAATATAGCTTCTAAAGGAGTAGCCTCAAATGGTGAACACCAACCTCCCAGAAACATGATTGAAGTTAAAATACTAATCAAAATCATATTTGCATACTCTGCTAAAAAGAATAGTGCAAATCTAGATCCTGTATACTCAATATGATGACCAGCAATAATTTCCGACTCACCCTCAACCACATCGAAAGGTGCCCTATTAGTCTCAGCAATACCTGCGATAAAGTACACTACGAATAATGGGAACAAAGGTATAAAGTACCAATGCCACAGACCTCCGGCTTGAGACTCAATAATGCCTGTTATGCCCATAGAGCCAGCCGCAATTACAACACCAACTATTGCAAATCCCATAGCTAATTCATAAGACACAACTTGAGCACCTGCTCTGAGGGCACCAAACAAAGAGTATTTACTATTGGATGCCCACCCTGCTATTACAATCCCATATACTGAGAAAGATGTCATTGCCAATATATATAACAATCCAAGATTCATATCGGACAACACTACACCTTTCGAAAAAGGAATAACTGCCCATGCCGCATAAGCAGGTGCAAATGCTAAAATCGGTGCTACAAAAAACAAATATCTATTTGAATTAGTCGGAACAACAATCTCTTTAAGAAAAAGTTTCAAAGCATCAAATATCGGTTGCAATAATCCAAATGACCCTACTCTATTTGGGCCCAATCTATCTTGCATATATCCTATAACTTTACGCTCAGCATAAGTATAGTAAGCAACCACAAGTATAAGAGGAACAACTATTAGCAATACATAAAGCACTGTCCATAATATATATGCTAGCATACTACTTTCCCTCCTTCACAAGCTTAATACTTACATTATCACCTGATAAAAATGGCTTATACAATGATCTTGGTATCATGATATTTTTAGCTTGTAAACTAGAGTCAACCGTAACCTCTGGAGTTATCTCATTATCAATATCATAAACTTTTACAACACCAAACTTAGCATTTAAACCTATTTCATCTGCTAGTTCCTGTGATATTCTAACACCAGCAAAACGCTTGGCATCATAGGTTTTTTGTAAAGGTTCTGCTCTTCTAAGTAAGCTACTCGTACCATACATGGAATTTGATGCTACAAGTGCAATTTCTTTCTGATAATCTAAATTTGCATTAAGAATCTGAGCCACATGATTAACACCAACTCTAGCTCTAGCTCTAGCTCTATGAGCATAAGCGTCAGTAGTCACTTCTGATATAGAATTATATTCAAAACCATCTAACTCAAGTAAATTACCAATAACTCTCAAGACACGCCATAGCTCTTTATTATCAGCATATGGTTTTACTACTTGCTTGAACTCTTTAGTATTGCCAAATAAATCAACAAAACTTCCGCTTGTTTCATAGTGAGTCGCCACAGGCAAAATAATATCTGAAATATCTTTTGTAAACTTATCGGCAAACGCTGAGAAACTAACAGTTATATCAATACCTTCAAATGCTTCTCTCAATTTTTGCTCACCATACAAGCTATCCTTCGATAGCTCAGTATGAGCAGCAAATAAAAGCTTGGTGTTTGTTTGTCCATTTAGACACTTATACGTACTGAATTTAGATTTAGAAGAACTAAATATTCTCTCTGCAGCTACCGAGTTAACATCACTAGCTAAAATACCGCCTTTCACCCCAATAACTTTTTCTAATATTTCTAAAATACTAAATACTGTTTCAAAGCCACTACTATTAACGATATCTTGGCCAACTATAATTTTCGGATTTTCCGCTGCAACAATTCTATCGGCGGTCTCTCTAACCTCCGCTGCTGGATCAACCTTTCTTAGAATCACATCCAAGTCGCCGTATGGCAGATTTGCCCTTACAAAAATAGCTTTTAATAGAGATAGTGCAATATATTGAATATTATCAGCAGCTAGTTTGACTTGTTTAACATCATAGTTAAAATCATAATCACAAACATTCCAAGCAACTACCTTGGCATTGTTTTTTTCTACAGCATCTTTAACCGCAATATTAACTAGTGGATACTCTTTTCTGATGTTTGACCCAAAAACCAAGATAAAATCACTTTCACGAATATCTTCTAACGAACAATTAAAGCCTTTACCAGCACTAATCCCTGGTATATCGGCATACTGCCTTACTCTACCATCAATGTTAGTAGATCCAACACTTGCCAATAGCTTTTTCATCAGATACATTTCTTCAGAAGTAGCAGACTCAGACACGATTGCTGATATTGCATCGACACCATCTTTTTCTTTAGTTTTTTCAATAGCTACTTTAACAAAGTCTAGCGCCTCTTCCCAAGACACTTCAACCCAACCACCAGATTTCTTGATCATTGGTTTTTCAATTCTTTCTGGGCTATATAACCCTGTATATTCAAATCTATCTCTATCTGCTATCCACGTTCCTGTTATCTCATTCTCTCTAGGAACAGTTCTGACAATTCGATTTTGATAGATATGTGCGTTAATCTCTGTGACTAAAGCATCTCCTGAAGATACTGTAGGGAGCTGTTTTAGCTCCCATGCTCTAGCTTTAAACCTAAATGGCTTAGACGTCAATGCACCAACAGGACAAAGATCAATCACGTTTCCAGAGACTTCTGAATCGACCATATCTCCTGAAATATATGTGCTAATGGCAGAGTGATCTCCTCTACCCATCACACCTAATTCTTTAACTCCAGCTACTTCTTCACCAAAACGAACACAGCGCGTACATAAAATACATCTAGTCATATCCGTAGCGACCAAAGGACCCAACTCAGGATCCTCAACAACTCTTTTTGATTCTAAATATTCAGAAGTCGTATTGCCGTATCCCATAGCAATATCTTGAAGTTCACACTCCCCGCCCTGATCGCAGATTGGGCAATCTAACGGATGGTTTATCAGTAGAAACTCCATCACATCTTTTTGCATCTGTAAAGCTTTCTCAGAGCGAGTCTTGACCTTCATCCCATCCATAATTGGAGTAGCACATGCAGGGGAGGCACGTCTAGCACCCTCTACATCGACCAAACACATTCTACAGTTAGCGGCTACAGATAGCTTTTTATGATAGCAAAACCTAGGAATATAGATACCATTAGCATCTGCTACTTCTATTATTGACTGATTTGGCAAAGCTTCGTAGTTTTTACCATCAATCTCTACATTTATTTTTTTGGATTCTTTATTGTCTGACACTGAAATACCTCAATCAACTATTGATCCACTATACTCTTACCACCATTCTCAATCATATACACAAACTCATCTCTAAACTTATGTATATAACTTTGGACTGGCCATGCTGCAGCATCTCCAAGACCACAAATAGTGTTACCTTCTATATTTGTTGCTACTCTCACTAAAGTATCAATATCTTCAGGCTTTCCTTCACCAGCAACAATCCTGTGTAGCGTACGAGCCAACCAGCCAGTACCTTCTCTACACGGTGTACACTGACCACATGACTCTTCATAATAAAAATCTGCTAGCCTAGCCAATGTCTTGACCATACAGGTCGTTTCATCCAAAACAACAACTGCACCGGATCCAAGCATCGAACCAGCCTCAGCAATGGATTCATAATCCATAGTAACATTAAGCATCTCTTCACCTGTAAGAATTTTAGAAGAGCTTCCGCCCGGTATCACAGCCTTTAGCTTATGTCCATTACGAACACCACCGCACATCTCTAAGACATCTTTGAATGGAGTGCCTAGACCTATTTCCATGACTTTTTGATGCTTAACATGACCAGAAATACAAAAAAGTTTAGTACCACCACTTTTTTCAGTCCCAAGACTTTTGAACCATTCTCCACCATGCTGCAAAATTGCTGGTGCAGACGCATAAGTCTCTGTGTTGTTTATATTTGTAGGTCTGCCATAAAGACCTTTGAATGCAGGAAATGGTGGCTTAAATCTTGGACGGCCTTTTTTGCCCTCCAAAGAATTAAGCAACGCCGTCTCTTCGCCACATATATAAGCTCCAGCACCCACTGCTGAGTATAAATCAAATGAAATGCCAGAAGACTTAATATTTAAACCTAGCAATCCTGCTTGATAAGCCTCTATCAAGGCATCCTCAAACCTTGCAATAGGCTCGTAAAATTCTCCTCGCGTATAGTTATAACCTGCAGTAGCGCCAACTACATATCCAGCAATTGCCATACCCTCTATTAACTGATGTGGATTATTACGCATTATTTCCCTATCTTTACAAGTCCCAGGCTCACCTTCATCAGAATTACATACAACATATTTCTGCCCCGGTGTATTGCGTGGCATAAAGCTCCACTTAAGACCAGTAGGAAAACCAGCACCACCACGACCTCTAAGACCTGATATCTTGAGCTCTTCAATAATTTGCTCAGGTGGGATCTTTTCTGTCAAAATCTTATTCCAATAAGAATACCCACCCACCGATAAGTAAGACTCTAAGCTGTACGGCTTATCTAGATGCAGGGTACGAAAACAAACTTCATTTGCCATATATAACTACTCCAACGAATCAATTATTTGATTCACTTTTTCTATAGTTAGATTTTCATAAAAAACTTTATCAACCTCAAGCATAGGTGAGCCGCAACATGCTCCTTGACACTCTACTTCTTTCAGAGTTATACGACCATCTTTGGTAGTCTCTCCAGGCTTAATTCCAAGCTTTTTCTCAATATGCGTTAAAATATCATACGCACCATTTAACATGCACGAAACATTCGTACATAAATTCAATTTATGTCTACCCACAGGCTTTAGTTCATACATACAGTAAAATGTAGCGACTTCATAAACATCAACTTTACTAACTTGCAAGTATTCAGCAAGAGCAGTTTGCAAATCATCAGTTAAATAGCCACCATTTTGGTCTTGTAAAATATGCAACCCTTCTAAAATTGCAGATCTACGCTGATCTGCCGGGAACTTACTCAAAACTCTATCTATATCTTCTTTCGCTTGTGGCGATATCAAATCTACTAAAGACATCTTTTTCCTCTATCTATCTACATCACCAAACACAACATCTATTGTAGAGATAATCGCTGGAGTATCTGCCAACATATGCCCTGACAACAATTCATCCATAGCACTTATGTGAGTAAATCCTGGCGCTTTCATCTTAAGCCTATAAGGCTTATTCGCTCCATCAGACTTAATATACACACCGAACTCGCCTTTAGGATGCTCAGTACCAACATAAACCTCTCCCTCGGGAGTGCAATAACCTTCAGAAAAAAGCTTAAAATGATGAATAAGCTCTTCCATATTATTTTTCATTGCATTTCTTTTCGGAGGCGCAACTTTGTGGTTATCTGAAAGAACTGATCCTGGATTAGCTCGCAACCAATCAACACATTGTTTGATTAACTTATTAGATTCACGCATCTCTGCCATTCTAACAAGATATCTATCATAACAATCACCATTAGCGCCAACAGGAATATCAAAATCAAGCTTGTCATATACTTCATAAGGCTGAGATTTTCTAAGATCCCAAGCAACACCACTCCCCCTCAACATAGGTCCAGTGAAACCAAGCTCAACCGCTCTTTCTGCTGTAACAACACCAATATCAACAGTTCTTTGTTTCCAAAGCCTGTTATCTGTTAAAAGCGTGTCTATCTCATCTAGAGATTTATCAAAATCAACAACAAAAGAATCTAAAAAGTCCAACATACTACCTTGTCTGTTAGCATTGATTTTTTTGGTTTTTCTTTTGCTTGTAAATCTAGTTTGCTTATATTGTGGCATTTCTGTTGGTAAATCTCTAGCAACACCTCCTGGTCTAAAATACGCAGCATGCATACGAGCACCAGAAACAGCTTCATAACAGTCAAATAAGTCTTCTCTAACCCTAAAGGCATATAGAAATACTGTCATAGCACCCAAGTCGATACCACACGCAGCAACCCAAAGCAAATGATTAAGAATCCTTGTCATCTCGGCGAACATTACACGGATATACTGAGCTCTTTCAGGAACTTCAAGTTCTAAAAGCTTCTCGATCGCCATTACGTAAGCATGCTCATTACACATCATCGAAACATAGTCTAGCCTATCCATATAACCAATACTCTGATTATATGGCTTAAACTCAGCAAGCTTCTCTGTCCCTCTATGAAGTAAGCCAACATGCGGATCAGCTCTAACGACTGTCTCTCCATCTAGCTCTAAAATAAGCCTTAGAACACCATGCGCAGCAGGATGGACCGGACCAAAATTTAGTGTATAGTTTTTATACTCTGCCATTGTTACAAACCCATAATTTTATTGATTGCGAATCACTCTTGGTGCATTGACCCTATCATCGATCTCTACAGGTTCATAGACAACCTTACCAAGATTTTCATCATAACGCATCTCCACATAACCTGTCTGAGGAAAATCTTTTCTCAGAGGGTGGCCTACAAATCCATAATCAGTAAGGACCCTACGTAAGTCTGGATGATTATTAAAATAAATCCCAAACATATCATAAACCTCTCTCTCAGCCCAATTAGCTGAAGGCCACAGATCCTCAACCGAATCAACCATAATAATTTGAGCATCTCTCAGCTTACATTTCACACGAACTCGAACATTATTAGCCATACTTAGCAACTGATAAACAATCTCGAATCTGTTATTAACATCAGCGGTCTTAAAACCTTGCTGGCGCCCTCTCGAAAAACCTGTTTGAGAGACAGCCTTACCTACCTGCCAGTCTGACTGACCATAAGTTAAATAATCAACTACCGTAATGTCAGTAAGTTGCTTAAAATGATACTCTTTCTTAAGTTTTTTTAGGACAAGATGTATATCACGCTGATCCTTTATAGAGACATTAATCTCTCCATAAGAAATACGACACTCAACACCAAAGCCGTTTAATATCTTTTCTACATTATTAAAATGATCTTGTAACTTAGCATTCACGATCACTTCCTCGCTATAGTGTCTTTTCTAATAATTTTATTCTGCAACTGTATAATCCCGTAAACTAAGGCTTCTGCAGTTGGAGGACAACCAGGAACATATATATCTACAGGAACAATCCTGTCACACCCTCTCACCACAGAGTAGGAATAGTGATAGTACCCTCCACCATTTGCACACGACCCCATAGAGATTACCCACTTAGGATCCGGCATCTGATCATACACTTGACGTAGTGCCGGAGCCATCTTATTACAAAGTGTACCAGCAACGATAAGGACATCCGACTGCCTAGGAGAAGGCCTAAAAACAATACCAAACCTATCCAAATCATACCTAGCAGCACCAGCATGCATCATCTCAACCGCACAGCAAGCCAACCCTGTAGTTACAGGCCACAACGAGCCCGTACGCACCCAATTTATAAGCGCGTCAGCACTTGCAGTTATAAAACCTTTATTTTCGTTACCTATTCCCACTCCAGAGCTCCTCTCTTCCAGGCATATATTAAACCTAAAAATAGTACCACTAAAAATATAATCATCGCAAAGAAAGCGTGATCTGAAATAGCTGGCATTCCAGTGCTAGCTCTCAAATTTATACCCCAAGGAATAATGAACGCTAACTCTAAATCAAACACTAAAAATAGTACCGCGATTAGATAAAAACGAACATCTAGCTTTTCCCTAGCGTCACCAAAAGTAGGAAAACCACACTCAAATGTTTCTCCTTTTGTTGTACTTGGGTTGTTAGCACCAACAATCATTGACAAAATCTTACCAATCATTGCAAATGCCACACCCAAACCAAAAGCTATTATGAGGAATATAAGTATAGGCGCAAATTGCGCGTAAATATTAGTATTCATAAGAAAGATTGATTTAAAATCACCAGTCTGACAATGATATCACAATTACATATCAATTACAAAAACCTAAAACATACATAGTAAACAAGGATGAAAGCCTCAAAAATAAGAATCTTCAAACCTACTTCTATTATCATAATTATAAATATTATTAGAAATCAACTCCTGAAGGTGTATCTTCTCATTAAAAAATAACGTTGACTCAAGATAGGCTAATGATAAAGATTTCTCTGAAACTTTGTCTATTAATACGTTTATAAACACCTTAACTCTTGATATATCTGTTTACACACAAAAGATAGTGTTTTATTGATATAGACAATATATAAATTGCAATAACAGCCATACTTATGTCAAAATCTAAGTAAAGTAGGAAATTAATTATGAACAAAATGTCGGGAAATAGTTACAACCTGAAAGAGTTTGGTTTTAAAGTTACTCAACCACGTGTTGAAATACTTAAGCTTTTTGAAGAAAATAAAGATAGACACCTTAGTCCTGATGATGTTTTTTCTAAGCTCAAATCTCAAGGAAGTAGTACGGGAATAGCTACAGTTTACAGAGTACTAAATCAGTTTGAATCAGCAGGAATAATAAACAAACTCAAACTCGACTCTGATCAAGTTATGTACGAACTAAATCAAGGAGATCACCACGATCATATCATATGTATTGAGTGCAATGAGATACAAGAATTTTATAATGAAAAAATAGAAAAGCTACAAAAGGAAGTTGTGAAATCAATGGGTGCAGAAATGGTAGATCACAGTTTAAACATCTATATCAAATGCTATAAAAACTGTAAAAATAAAAACAAACCATCACAATCTTAAAACAAAGCCTTATAGACTTTTTCAAATGCATAGTCAGCTGTTATCAAGCACCAACTTTTACCCCTAGAGCTATACCCTGAGTATTTAACATCCAAATCACCAAGTCCATTTAATAGTTCATTAAAAAATTGTGGTATCGTGTCCAACTTATCGCCAACCAAAGCAGTCAAAGAAAGATTTTTCTCGAATTCAAACTCATCTTCACACAAATCTATTAACTCATTATTTATAGACTGGTATGTAATATTATTAGTGTCATCAATTACAAGAATTAATTCAACATCTGTGAGATTAATAACATCAGGTGTGATGTCATATTTTCTTAAAACAGCCAGAACTTTATAAACTATATCTGATAAATCTAAACTCACCAAATTAACTTTGATTAGACTCTGCCCTCGCCTCTCAGCAATAGCTCTTACCCCCTTTGTTACAATACCTTCATCATCGTTTGTAATATAAGTACCACCACTAGCTGGATCAAATGTCGACCCTACAAATACTTTAGTACCACTTCTCATAACTGGCCAAAGTGTATCAGGATGCAAAACTTTTGCTCCAAAACCTATAAGCTCTATAGCCTCTTCAAAATTTATCTGCTTTATTACTTGTGATTTAGGTATCAATCTTGGATCAGCTTGATGTATACCCGCAACATCAGTCCAAATGTAAAGCATATCTGCACTGACCGCCTCAGCAACCAATGCAGCAGAATAATCACTTCCTCCACGACCTAGCACTACGGTTTCACCATCTAAATTTGAACCTATAAAGCCACCCATAACGTATAGCTTTCTTGAATCAGAAAAATATTTCTTTGCCTGAGACTTTATATCTTTTAACAAAGGCCTGGCCTTAATATAACTGCCATCTGCTTTTATAATTTCTCTAGCATCGATGTGTGCTGAGCTTATACCCTGCTGTTTTAGAGCATGATCGAAAATATAAGCGGAAATCCTCTCACCAAAAGACAAAATTTGTGATTGTAACCTAAACTCTGATTTATTATCAAGATATAACTCCTGACAAAGTTTTTCAAGCTCTCTAAACAATGATGCTATATTCTCATTTCTTGTTTGCATAATACTTTGAACAATAGGATCTACAATACAATACAAGTCTGCAAATATTTTTTTGTAAGTATAAGCATCACTTTTTATAAGCTTTTCTAATAAGTTAGTAACTCCTGCTTGAGCACTGACAACAACAACTTTTATATCTTGATTATTTTTAACTATATCAACACATTTATATATTGATGCGACCGTTCCTACACTAGTTCCACCAAACTTAACCACACCGATTTGATTTTTCATATATTTTTTTGCTAATTAATGTTGCTTTTTAATATAATGTAAATGATAATCATTATCAATATTAAACAGCAAAGATTAAAATATGAATTTACAACCTCAACAAGCCATGTTAAAAAATCAAACAATCTGGGAATCAAATGCAAGAAGCTATCCAAGAAAAAACCCTTTAGTCATAAAAAAAGCGCAAGGTATTTATCTAACAGATATTGAAAATAAGAATTACATAGACTGCCTAGCAGGAGCGGGAACTATTGCTCTTGGACATAATGATCCTGAAATTACAAATGCCATATCACAAACTCTAGATAAAGGAGTCCCAATACATACATTAGACTTGCTTACAGAAGAAAAACATAGCTTTATGGAAGAGCTGCTAAACACTCTACCCCAGTCTTATCATGGCAAAACAAAAGTTCAATTTTGTAGCCCAAGTGGTTCTGATGCAGTTGAAGCAGCAATCAAACTATGCAAAACGGCAACAGGTAGAGAAAATATAATTGCTTTTCATGGTGCCTATCATGGTATGACTCATGGAACACTTTCTCTTATGGGTAATTTAGAACCAAAACAAGATATTGCCGGACTTACTCCCTATGTACATTTCCTACCCTACCCTTATTCATATCGTTGCCCTTTTGGTCTAAAAGATGAACAAGGCATAGACATAAATATTCAAATGATCTCTCGCTTATTAAAAGATCCTGAAAGTGGTATAAAAAAACCAGCCGCAATCATACTGGAACCCGTCCAAGGTGAAGGAGGGGTAATCCCAGCTCCTGTAAAATGGTTAAAGGCAATAAGAGAGCTAACTAAAGAGCTAGATATACCTCTAATTGTTGATGAAGTTCAGTGTGGTATTGGCAGAACGGGATACTTATATGCTTTTGAAAAAGCCGGTATTGATCCAGATGTAATTGTTCTATCTAAAGCACTTGGTGGAGGATTGCCAATATCTGTAATACTATACAAAAGTTATTTAGATACTTGGAAGCCTGGTGCTCATACAGGAACATTTCGTGGTAACGTGCTTGCAATGGTTGCAGGAAGTGTTGTTCTAAAAAGAGTAAACAATACTGACTTCCTAGAACAAGTAAGTAAAAAAGGTAATTATCTACTCGACAAACTCCATAGCCTAAAAAACAAATATAACATTATTGGTGATGTTCGTGGTTCGGGCTTGATGATTGGTATGGAAATAGTTGATATATCTTCAAAGCCAGACTCAATCGGTAGCTTGCCTGCTGATGGAAAAAAAGCTCTAGCAATCAAAAAAACTTGTTTTGATATGGGATTGATAGTTGAGTTAGGGGGTCGCTTTGGAGGAACTATTAGACTATTACCTCCTTTAACAATAACTATTGAACAAATCAATGAAGTAGTTCAAATATTAGAAGACTCAATTAAGGAGAATATATGAGTCTAAATCTTGATAATTACTTTCTAAACAGCTCTATAGAAAGTACTAATGCATATAAACAAAGTATAAAAGATACGTTAGAAATAATCACAGCTAACTTAAAGAGCTCTAACATTTTTAGTGGGCAAGAGGCAAGGCAACTAGAAGGATTAACTGCTCAATATAAGATAGATAAAAAACCTAAAAAGTTAGAGAGTATAATTCAGAATCAGCTTAGCGAGTTTTTTAAACATTCGCTGAATGTTAATTCTCCAACTTCCATGGCTCATTTACATTGCCCTGTAATGTTACCCTCATTAGTTGCTGAAATATTTATCTCAGCTCTAAATCAATCTATGGATTCATGGGATCAAAGCCCTATTGCCACATATATTGAACAAGCTGTTATTAACTGGTTTAGCTCTTTAATTTACAAAAATAATCCATACTCAGATGGTATATTTACAAGTGGTGGAACTCAGTCGAACCTAATGGGACTA
Source organism: Francisella sp. SYW-2 (assembly GCF_008711475.1). Classification (NCBI taxonomy): domain Bacteria; kingdom Pseudomonadati; phylum Pseudomonadota; class Gammaproteobacteria; order Thiotrichales; family Francisellaceae; genus Francisella; species Francisella sp. SYW-2. The sequence continues at coordinate 193,246 of NZ_VXKO01000001.1, forward strand.
CTTTTAGCAAGAGATCATTATTGTGAAAATGTTCTAAATCATAAAATAGCAGATTTAGGCCTGCCAAATATTGCTAACAGATTTCGTATCTTATGCACAGAAAAAACGCACTTCTCTGTGCACAAATCTCTATCGATATTGGGAGTAGGTAAAAACTCAATCGAACTAATAAAAACAGATGAGAATCTTAAATTAGATACTAAAGATTTAGCCTCAAGAATAGACTCTCTGAAAGTACAAGACTTAATTCCGATATGTATAGTTACAACTATTGGAGATACTGACTTTGGCTGTATTGATAATATCAAGTCAATAGCAGAAATAGCAAATAAACATAACATCTGGCTTCATGCAGATGCCGCTGTTGGTGGAGCTCTAATACTTTCAAATAAACATAAAGATCGATTAGCAGGTCTTGAACTTGTTGATTCTGTAACTATTGATTTTCATAAACTATTTTTCCAGCCTGTAAGTTGTGGGGCTTTTTTCTGTAAAGATAGACAAGCATTCAAGCTTCTGAGCTACCATGCTGATTACTTAAACCCTGATGAAGATGGCTTTGATACTATAAATTTAGTAGATAAATCGATACAAACAACTCGTAGATTTGATGCTCTTAAAATATTTGTCTCATTGCAAAATAGTGGTACTGAGTTATTTGCAAAATGGATTGACCATATTATCGAGATTACAAATATAACAATTACAACTATAGAAGAAGACAACAGCCTACAACTAGCCTTTGAAGAGCAACAACACTTAAACAATCACCTAAATACAATTGTTTTTAGGTATTATGATAAAAATTTGAATTCTAACACTCTAAATTTGATTAATAGAGAGATTCATAAGCTTATATTTCATAGTGGCAAATTTGCTATAGCTCAGACAAAAGTGAATAAGGATATTTACTTAAAAATCACCTTAGTTAATCCAATGATAACATCAGAACTGATAAGCGCCTGTCTCAAGCAAATAAAACACTATGGCAACTTAGTCAAAAATCAAATAGAGGCAAGCCAACAATGAATAAGTACGCAAATAGAATAACTCTAAAAAATTTTTTAAATTGTTACTACCGTGAGTTTAACAATTATGAATTATCCCGAAACAATGATGGTGGTTATAGGTTTAATATCTTTTTGAAATCTATAGATTCTAGTTTTGAAACTAATGTAAAAATTTCTCCAATATTGAAATCACCAATATGGGAGTTACCATGCTATTTAGTAAAACAAGATGAAAAAATAAAGCTCGATCCTCTTGAGGCTGTATTTTTAATTAGCAAGGAGTTAGAAAACTCTAATGTAATCGCCTTCGATGAGTTATTAGAGAGGATAACCAACTCCGCAACAAATATTGCTCAGATATTACATTACAGAAAACACAAAATTGATGATGCCTTTGGATATGAAAACTCATTTATCACAAATGAGCAAAACCTAATAAGAGGTCATCGATTACAACCAGATCCTAAGAGTAGAGAAGGCTTTTCTAAGGAAGAGTTTGTACAATACTCTCCAGAAACAAATGGCAGATTTCAGCTTTATTATATGTATATAAGTAAAGATATTTTAGAGTCACAATCATTACTTAAAAAAAATACAGATGAGATTTTTTCAGACTTCCTGAAAAATGAGAGTATATACTATAAATCTGATAAAGATTACCAATTATTTGCTGTACATCCTTGGCAAGCAAAATACTTGGCAAAACATGATGAAATCCAAAAGTATAAAGCTCAAAAAAAGATAATAGATATTGGCATAACAGGCCCTTGGTTTTATCCAACAACCTCTGTTAGAACTGTGTACTCTCCACAAGCCAACATTATGCTGAAATTCTCGCTAAATATCGCCATAACAAATTCAGTAAGAACGAATTTGGCCAAAGAATGTAACAGGAGTTTGACGGTTCATAAACTATATACAAATCATTTACAGAGTATCTTAAATAATGAGTTCCCATTCTTTAAGCTAATTACAGATCCTGCTTATTGTGCAATAAAAGTTAATAATAAAATTTTTGATCCAAGTATCTGCATTATACGCAGTGCTAACTTTAATCCTCAAGATGATATTGCATGTATTGCAAGTCTAACTGAACCCAACCCATTTAATGAAGCTACGCGTATTGGCTCATTAATTCAGTACTTCAGCGTACACAATAATATCTCTACTTATGAAGCTACTATCTACTGGTTTGAGACTTACTTAACAGTTGCTATTACCCCTATACTATGGCTGTACTCAAAATATGGTATTGCTCTTGAAGCTCATCAACAAAACTTGCTAGTCAAACTAGAGCATGGACTACCAGTTGAAAGCTACTATCGGGATAGCCAAGGATATTATTATATAAAAGATTATCCAGAACTCAAAAAAGCTAATTTCGGAGATATCAGTAGTCTATGTGAAGAATCTGAGGAGTTTATAGATCATCATTTTTGCTACTATTTCGTTGTGAATCAACTTTTTTCTGTAATAGAAACCATTACAAATACTGGCTATATTAGCGAACAAGATTTAATAAAAATAACTATAGATTTCTTAGAAGGCTTCCTAGAAAAGTATAAAACCTGCGATAAATTTATCAAAAAGATTCTAAATATAGATCAATTACCTCTAAAGGCTAATCTACGCACAAGACTTAGTGGGCTTGATGAACTACAGGCTCCTTTAACTAATCAATCTATTTATGTAAATACAAATAATCCTTTTAAGGAGGTTATATGAAAATCTATGACATTATTGGCATAGGAATTGGTCCTTTTAATCTTGGACTAGCGGCATTATTAAACGATAAACCTATCAACTGCCTTTTTTTTGATAAAAAAGATAATTTCTCTTGGCACCCTGGGTTGATGATGAACTGGACAACATTACAAGTACCATTCTTAGCTGACTTAGTAACTATGGCTGATCCAACTAGTGAGTTTACTTTTCTAAATTACTTACATCAAAAAAACCGTATGTATAAATTTTACTTCAAAGAAAATTTCTTTATACCTAGACAAGAGTATAACGACTATTGCTTGTGGGTATCACAAAAGTGTAATTCTTGTAAATTTGGCTTTGAAGTTATAAATATAGAGCATCAAATAGATTCCCTGAACGAGGCTTGGTGCATCACAGTAAAAGATAAAGATAACCTAGAGCAACAATACTTAACAAAGAACATTGTACTTGGGTTGGGCACATCCGCATATTTGCCAAGTAAACTTCAGAATAAAGCGAACATTCACCATAGTAGTGAATATCTAAATATAAAAGATCAAGCTCTAAAAGATCAGCACATAACGCTGATAGGTTCTGGTCAAAGTGCTGGAGAGATATTTTTAGATTTGATGAAGTCAAAAGATGATTCTACAAAAATTAGCTGGCTAACTAGAAGTAAAGGCTTTTTCCCAATGGAGTACTCTAAACTTGGCCTGGAACACTTCTCACCTGATTATATTGAGTATTTTTATAACCTACCTAATTTAGAAAAGCCTAAACTTCTAAGTGAACAAGATCTACTCTATAAGGGAATTAGTGCTGAAACAATATCTGATATCTATGATGTCCTTTATGAGCAATCCATCGAAGATAAAAACAATACTGAATTGATTGCAAACTGTGAATGCTTAAATGTTGATAACTCACAAGATAAACTTCTCTGCTCTTTTTATCATAGCCAGCAAAATCAAGAGTTCTCAATCGCAACAGATAGAGTTATTGCAGCAACCGGATATAAAGCAAATATAAATAATGTCCTCAAAAATATAGAAGCACTAATTCAACGAGATGATAGCAATAATCTCAAAATATCTCGTGATTATAAAATAATCACGCAAAATACGTCTTTAAACATTTTTGTCCAAAATGCTGAGATCAACTCTCATGGTGTAGGTACTCCTGATTTAGGATTAGGGGGTTATAGAAATGCTGTGATAGTAAATACTCTTTTCAACAAGGAGATATATAAAGCATCTTCTCGAACGATTTTCTCAACATTTGGTGTTCCAAAAAAACACTTAACACAAAGAGCAAATATTAAAGTCGCATAAATTACAGGAGACTATTTATATGAAAAAGGAAATAAACTACTACAAGATAGCTAGCACAAGACTATTAGAAAAGATAATTTCAGAATTTAGTTATGAAGGAATTTTTAAGCCACTACAAAAAGATATAGATCAAGAAGTATATACATTAGAGATAAACTCAGATCTATGTTACAAATTTAAGGCTGTACAAAGAATATACGGTAACTTAACTATTGAAAAGGACTCTGTAACAAGACATGAGAGCAATAGTATGGAACCTGCTGATGATGCTATAAAACTTATCATTGATACACTACCTATAACAAATATTGATTCTGTCACAACAGCACACTTCATAAAAGAGCTAAATAATACGATATTTGCAGATATCGCTATCTTACAAAAAGATAATATCTCAGCAAAAGACATCTACAAGCTTCCATACGCTTATATAGAAGGGAACATGACTGGTCATCCCTGGTTTGTGATTAATAAAGGTCGTATTGGCTTTAATGCATCAGACTATACAAACTACGCCCCAGAGATGCAAAAAATCATCAATTTAGTGTGGATCGCCGTAAGCAAAGATTTAGTAACGTTTTCATCTGTAACAACTACTAACTATCTACAAATTACCAATAAAGAAATCAATTCAGAAACTTTAGCTAGCTTCAATAAAACTATAAAAATGAATAACAAAGACCCTAGTGATTTTTATATTTTACCTGTTCATCCATGGCAGTGGAAAAATGCTGTAATGCAACAATTCACGAAATATATAGCTGATAAAGATATTATATTTCTTGGTAAGTCAACTGATCAGCATCTAGCTATGCAATCAATAAGAACTATGTCTAATATTTCTTACCCTGAAAAACATAGTATAAAACTACCTCTAAACATACTAAATACTGCGGTTTATAGAGGTCTACCCAAAGATCAAACAATTAATGCTCCAATGCTTACAGAATGGGTTAAAAATATAGTCCAAAAAGATGAGTTTTTAGCTAAATATAATTTCATACTTCTAGGAGAGTTAGCTAGTGCCTACTGCCATCATCCTTATCAGTCAGAAGTTCCTCAGGTACCATACTACTTTACAGAGCAGTTAGGTGCAATCTGGAGAGAAAGTATTCACACAAGACTTAAAAGTAGTGAACAGGCTATAACAACGGCTGCTTTAACTTATGTTGATGCTAATAATAAAAGTATCATTTGTGAAATGATCAAAGAATCATCTTTAGATATTGATAAATGGCTAGAAATATTTTTTGAAAATACAGTCCCTGCTATACTACATTTCTTATACAAATATGGCATGGTTTTCTCTCCTCATGGAGAAAATAGCATATTAATCATAGAGGACAATCTCCCTGTTGGTCTGGCTATGAAAGATTTTGTCGATGATATAAATATATGCAAAAATCCTGTTGCTGAACTAAGATCGCTTCCACAACAGGTAAAAGACGCCATTCCTCAAGTTGAAGATGATTATCTTCTGCAATTTATTCATACAGGATTATTTGTTGTTCACTATAGATATATCTCTTCGATACTAGCAGACAAACTAAACTACCCCGAACTTTACTTCTATCAAAAATTAGATGAATGTATACAAAAATATCAAACAAGCAATCCTGAGCTAAAATCTCGTTTTGAACGTTTTGATCTATATAAACCAACTTTTACAAAACTATGTCTGAATAGGCTAAGAATTTTTGAAGTTGGATATAGTGATTATTCAGCAAGACCTAAGGTAATATCTACAGGTCAACTTGATAATCCTCTTTATCTTGCCCAAAGCACTAGAAATGTAGATAAATATTTATTCAAGCATAATAGAGTATCTTTTAGAGCATTTGACTTAGAACATGATTTAGATATTATTCACTCATGGATGAATAAACCTCACGTAGCAAAATTCTGGAGCCTGAATAAATCAAAGTCAGAGCTAAAAAAACATTTTTGCAATATGCTTTCAAAGCCTAACCAAAAATTACTTATATTATCGATAGATAATTCAGAAATCGCCTATGCTGAAATTTATAACACTCAGACTGATCGTATCGCTAATTATTTTTCCACTGATGATAATGAATATGGATGGCACCTGCTAATTGGCCCTGAAGAAGCTATAGGCAAAGGATATTCTAAATTACTTGTAGAAGCTCTTAGCAAATATTGCTTTGATATGCTTGGCGCTACTAATGTTATCTTTGAGCCTGATGTCAGAGTGATACCTTTTCAAAAAATCGCTCCTAAAATCGGATATTCAAATCTTGGTGAGATAGCCTTACCTGAAAAACAAGCATATCTATTTAGTTGTTCAAAGAGCTCTTTTGTAGAGGGTGAAACATTATGATAGACTGCGATATTTCAAAATGGCCAATAGTTAAAATGCATTTTGGTAGCTCCCCAAGCTATAAAGATGTACTTAGCTGGTTAGATAAATGTTCTCAAATACTAAAGAAACAACAAAAATTCTTAGTAATTAGTACTTTTTCTGAACAGTATCAGTTTGAGCATAAAGCACGATTAAAACAAGCAAAATGGTTTAAAGAGTCTAAACCTGAGCTTGCTAAATGGTGTCTAGGTATGATTCGTGTCACAAATGATCCTATTATGATCAAAAAGATTAATGCTCCAGCAATGGCTAAGGGTATGCCCTTTAGCTGTATTGCTGTTGGTAATACATGCTCAGCATGGGAAAAAGCTCAACAAATTCTAATAGAAGATAACTTGATATGAAAAAACAACTTGATATAACCATTCTTTATTTAGCACAAGCTATATCACTATATTTCTGTACTTTTGGATTACCAACGATTCTACGTTCTGAAGGAGTCTCTTTAGAAAAAATAGGCCTTTTTAGTATCTTACTATTACCATGGGTTATCAAATTCCTATGGGCTCCTTATGTAGATAGGTTATATATCAAAAAAATAGGCCGAAGAAAAAGCTGGTTTATTGTAATGCAATTTTTGACCATAAGTCTATTTTTAATATTCTCTATTTATACTCCAAAAGACTATAGCAATTATATTTTCTTATTTGCGTTTTTATTGTCCTCCATTGCAGCAACTCAAGATATAGCAATTGATGGATTTTCAATAGAACAAACAAAAGCTAAAAGCTTACAGTGGAGCAACTTTTGTAGAGTAATTGGCACTACTCTAGGTAGCATGATTGGTGGAGCATCTCTAATTGCGCTATACAAAATTTTAGGCTGGCATCAAATTACTCTATATATGACTTTGATAAGTTTATGCATTTGTGCCTATATGTTTCTTATAAATGAAAGTCATCAAAACGAAGAATATCAGCACCACATACCATCTCTAAAGTCTTTCTTTAGTAGAAAAGAAACCAGAATATTGCTACTTATGTGCTTGAGCTACAGAGCCTGTGAAGGTTTGGTTATGGGAATGCAATCATCATTTTTGGTAGATTCTCACATTCCGCTAACAACGATAGGCATAGTTATGGGAACTGGTAGTGCATTAATAGGTGTTTGTGGTGCAGCTGTTATTAGTTATCTCTTTAACTTTTATAAAGAAACTATTCTTTTGACAATATTGGCAGTAATCAGAGGCTTTTGCTATTTCTCTCTAGGATTTATAAGTTTTTATGGCATTGATAATCAAATATTCATCTTTGGAATTGTATTATTAAATATGGCTTCTCGACTTATGGAGATGATAGTTCTATATACTATATTCATGAAATTTAGCTCAAAAGATCAAGCAGGCACTGACTTTACAGTTTTAGTATGTGCTGAACTTCTAATCTATATACTAGGAATGTCACTTAGTGGTTTCTTAGCTGCGAATATTGGTTACTCAATGCTTTTCACACTAGGAGGTATTATTTCCATACCAGGGTATTTAATAGCATTACTATTATTACAAAAACTATTCCCTAGCGAGAGTGCTAAGCCTATTCTATTGAATAGATAATCTAATTTATTCATTTGCCATAAATGATATTGATTATCATTATCATAGTGATATTATCTAAGTTCTAATTTGTTACTCCCAATGCAATAACATTATCATGAATTCTAAAATTACAGCTCCTATAGTTATATATATACTTATTTTATTATCTTACAGCACAGCTTTTTCAATCACTAATAGTCAAGAGCTTAGCTTAAATGAAGAAGCTATCATCGAACTACAACAGCAGATACGTAAATTACAAGCCGATATTAGTGATATAGAAGAAAACACACTAGACTCTAATCGATTAACAACATATGACTCAAAAATAACAGATGCAAACCCTAATGATATAAGTCTAGTATTCGGAAATAGTACAAATGCTTACGAAATCAGCACCAGTATAAATACAAATAATTCAATCATAGATTTAAGAAATACCCTAGCAGGTGGTATCTTTACTCATGATGGTGCTATTAATGTCGGAAATGCCCCAGCTATTACTACCAGAGGACAAGTAACATTTTTAGGAGCTTATTCAGGTAATAACAGTATACCTATAGGAATGATATCAGGCAGTCTATTCTCATCTACGGTAATCGGACAACGCAACAAATTTGATGACTATGCTATATTTTTAGGTGGAAAAATAGAAGTCGATGCTCAAGTATGGTCTGGTAGTGAAGGAATCTCAAATGGTTACACTCTCTCTGGCAATGGTCAAAATATTTCTTTAACATCCTCCACACTATATTTTTTAGCCAATGTCGGACACTACGTTACTGCTCAGTTTGATATCAGCACCAGTGAGCTTAACAATTTTGGTTTAGGTAATGCTTTTGTCATATTTGGTAATCTAGATACATCGCCACTATTTGTAACTGCTGGAAGAAGTAGGCTTTCTGTGGGTGCTTTTGGAGGTGGTGGTCCATGGACTGGTGGTATAACAGGATTTCTGGCACCGGGTAGAACAACGAATATATCATTAAACTATAAAGATGATATTCTAAATGCTAATATAGCAGTCTTTGGATCTGATGATAATCGTATAAATTTTTCAACCGGACTATTCTATGCTGAGCGTTGGACTGAGAGCCTAGCTGTTGGCTTTAATACAGGTTATGTCTTTAATATTGCTGGAGCTGGTAATGCTTCTTTTAGCAAGTTCCTAGAGAATCAAAACTCTCCAAAAGATAATATTGGCAGCTTCAACATTAATGGTAACCTTACTTACACCATAGGCGGTGGTTTTTTAAACCTAGGAACAGGTTGGGCAAGTACTACAAATAGAAAAGACTTTAACGGTAGTAATCAAAATGTCTTAGCTGGAGGCTGGTATACTGCAGCAAACTATTCATTACAACTTGGCGGTAGAAACACAAACTTTGGCGTATCATATGGGCAAACATATAATTCTGCTAATATACCGATGTCATTACCAGCATCTCCACTGTTATTTGGCCAATCTCCATCTGGAATCAAAAACCAGCTAATTTTATCAACTCAACGTGCATATTTTGACAACAATGTCTTAATAGGCCCAGAGTATTCATATCAAAAGCTATATAACAATAAACATATGAATACTTTCACTATAGACATTGCTGTATACATGTAGTCACTGAATTAACGCTAAGCTAAAGTATTACTATTATTTAGTTTATTTTTTGTAGACATGAGAAAACTTAGTCTGGTTTTTTTGACGTTAACCACTTCCTTAGCTGAATTATGTTATGCCGATGCAAGATCACAAATTATTATAGAGAATAACTGTTCAGTCCCAATATCATTTAGTATATCTCCAGGAAATAGCACTGGAAACGCCATAAATAACCAAGTATTAGATACAAATCAGTATATCAATGTTGGACAGTATACCAATGATAAATTTGTGGATTACAACTCAGCTATAGATATAAACTTCCATTCTGAGAATTTACAATATAATGGTTCAATACAATATAATCTAAAAAATGGTTGGACTATTAATAGTGCAAGTTTTGATAATTTGAATGGTGATATAGCTATAGAGCATCAAAATAATGATTTTGACTATAGTTGGCATAGCTACACAACAACACTAAAATATCGTATACCTATATTTACAATTTCCGCATGTCCAAAATTCACAAGTCCACAAAATTCAAAACTCAAAGACATAGAAAGAATACTTATATTTGGAGATAGCCTAAGCGATACAGGCAACTTATATGGTTATACAAATGGAATTATCCCAAGATCAACTCCTTATTATAGAGGTATGTTTTCTAATGGCTCCGTTTGGACAACAATGTTAAGTGGAATTCTAGAAAATAAAATCCCAATCAGTAATTATGCTGTTGGAGGAGCTACCGCTGTCTTTGAACCATCTTGGACAGATCTTGGCTTACCCTATACGATAGACACTGAACTTCAAGCATATTCTCTCGATGATGGAGCTCACGATACCAATAAAAATCTAGCAATATTTTTTATTGGTGCAAATGACTATTTAACAATATCAGCCAATCAAGATCCTAACTTACTCAAGAATATTGCTAGCGAGGTTACTGACAAGATTATAGCAGCTATCAAAACTGTGAATGCACAAAAAACTCTAGTTATTGGACTGCCTAATCTAGGATTGACACCAGAGTCAAAAAATATAGGTAACCAAAACCTCTTAAAAGAAGTATCTTCGCTACATAACCAAATTCTAAAACAGTTTGCTGAAAATCAGACTAATATAGATTTTGTAGATATGAATCCAATATTCGAGATGCTTGTTAATGATACTGATAATTTCAACAAAAAATATCACAAAGGCTGTTGAGTTAATGAAAGCCCTTTTTCATATGTTTTAATATTGAGTATTTTTTAGATAAATCTGACTCAAAATCTTACTTTTGTGTTTCATATCAGCATTTTATGCTGATATGAATACACCT